>JANMMN010000069.1:0-17915 GCA_031373405.1 Actinomycetes bacterium | reverse complement strand
GCTCGCGGCATACACCCGGTCGGCGATGTCGGCCCTGCGTCGGGCGTCAGGTGCGCAGGGTTTCAACATCGGCATGAACCAGGGATCGATCGCCGGCGCCGGCATCGCCGGTCACCTGCACCAGCACGTGGTGCCGCGCTGGGGTGGGGACACGAACTTCATGCCGGTCATCGGCCACACCAAGACGATGCCCGAGCTGCTCGAGGCCACCCGCGACCTCCTGGTCGCCACCTGGTCGCCGTGACCCGCTCCTCGGGTCGCGGGGGCGATCCGAGCTGGCTCATGATGGAGGGGTGCCCACCCGACTCATGACCGGGCCGGTCCTCGTCTTCGACGGCGACTGCGCCTTCTGCACCACGAGCGTGCGCGTCCTCGAGCGATGGTTCCCCGAGGGATTTCGCACCGTGCCCTACCAGTGGGCGGACCTCGACCGACTCGGGCTGACCGAGCGTGAGTGCTCCGACCGGGTCCAGTGGATCGGTGACGCGCAGTCCCCGCGCACGATCCGGCAGTCAGGTTCCCGTGCTGTCTGCGCAGTGCTCCGTACGGGTGGAGCGGCCCGCGGAGGGCTCCTCGGCCGGACGTCTGCTGCCGTGGGCCTGATCGCGTCGGTCCCGCCGGTGTCGATCGTGGCGGAAGCCGTCTACCTGCTCGTGGCCGCCAACCGCCACCGCCTGCCCGGAGGCACCCCTGCCTGTCGGGCGTGACGCGCGTCCGGCGGGGGCGGCGGAGGCGGTCTCATCGACCGGTGGACTCCTCCTGGATCCTCGTGGCGACCTGGGGCGGCATCGGCTCGTGGCCGGAGTAGGACCGGGTGAACGACGCCGTGCCGTGCGAGAGCGAGCGGATCTCGACGGCGTACCGCGTCAGCTCGAGCTCAGGGACCTCAGCGGTGATCTGCGTGCGTCCGCTGCCGATCGGTTCGCTCCCTGACACCTTGCCGCGGCGCCCGGAGAGGTCGCTCATCACGGCCCCGACGTACTCGTCGGAGACGAGGACCCGGATGTGGTCGACCGGCTCGAGCAGGGAGATCGACGCCGCTGCCGCCGCATCCTTCAGCGCCAGTCCCCCGGCCTGCTGGAAGGCCATGTCTGAGGAGTCGACCGAGTGGGCCTTCCCGTCGACGAGGGTGACCCGGATGTCGATGAGCGGGTAGCCCGCAGCGACACCGCGCTCCATCTGCGCGCGCACCCCCTTCTCGACGCTGGAGATGAAGTTGCGAGGAACCGAGCCGCCCACGACCTTGTCGACGAACTCGAAGCCGGAGCCAGGGGGCAGCGGCTCGACCTCGATGTCGCAGACCGCGAACTGCCCGTGCCCGCCGGACTGCTTGACCAGGCGGCCGTGGCCCTTGCTCGGGGAGGCGAACGTCTCGCGCAGCGAGACCCGCAGCGGGACCGAGTCGACCGCCACCCCGTAACGGTGGGTCAGCCGGTCGAGCAGCACGTCGACGTGCGCCTCACCCATGCACCACAGCACCAGCTGGTTGGTCTCGCCGTTGCGCTCGAGGCGCATCGTCGGGTCCTCCGCCACGAGCCGGCCGAGGCTGGTCGCGAGCTTGTCGTCGTCGGCCTTGGAGTGAGCGACGATCGCGACCGGCAGGAGCGGGTCCGGCATCACCCACGGTTCGATGAGCAGCGGGTTCTCCTTGTCGGAGAGGGTGTCTCCGGTCTCGGCCCGGGTGAGCTTGGCGACGGCGACGAGGTCACCGGCGACGGCGTGGCTGACCGTGCGCTGGACCTTTCCCAGCGGCGACGACAACGTGCCGGCCCGTTCGTCGAGGTCGTGGTCCTCGTGGCCCCGGTCGGGGGAGAAGTGGCCGGAGACGTGCAGCGTGACGTCCGGGCGGAGGGTGCCGCTGAAGACCCGCACGAGCGAGACGCGTCCGACGTACGGATCGGTCGTGGTCTTCACGACCTCGGCGCACAGCGGCCCGTCCACGTCGCAGGCGAGCGGGTTGCGAGGGTCACCGTCCGGGCTGGTGACCGACGGGAGCGGGTGCTCCAGCGGCGACGGGAATGCCCGGGTGATGAGCTCGAGGATCTCGGTCGTGCCGAAACCGGCTGGTGAGAGAGCCGAGCCGAGCACGGGGTGGAACGAACCCCGGGCCACAGCGGTCTCGAGGTCCTTGACCAGCGTGTCGAGGTCGAGCTCCTCGCCGCCGAGGTAGCGATCCATGAGGGTCTCGTCCTCGCTCTCGGCGATGATGCCCTCGATGAGGGCGCCGCGGGCGTTCTCGATCAACGGCAGGTGCTCGGCGTCCGGGTCCTTCTCGGCCCGGGGGCCCGAGGTGTAGTCCGCGACCCGTTGGTCGAGCAGCCCGATGAGCCCGCCGACCGACCCGTCGTCGGAGTGCATCGGCAGATCGAGGGGCAGGACGCCGTCGCCGAAGACGCGCTGGCAGATCGCGACGAGGTCGTCGAAGTCGGCCCGCTCCTTGTCGAGCTTGGTCACGACCACGGCGCGGGGCATCCCGACGGCGGCACACTCCTCCCAGAGCAGCTGCGTCGAGCCGTCGACGCCGTCGACCGCCGAGATGACGAACAACGCCGCGTCCGCGGCGCGGAGGCCGGCGCGCAGGTCGCCCACGAAGTCGGCGTACCCGGGGGTGTCGATGAGGTTGACCTTGATCCCGTCGTACTCGAACGGCGCGACCGCGAGGCCGACCGAACGCTGCTGGCGCAGCTCCGCCTCGTCGAAGTCCGAGACCGTCGTGCCGTCCTCGACGCGGCCGGGGCGCAGCAGGGTCCCGGCAGCGACGAGCAGCTGCTCGACGAGCGTGGTCTTCCCCGAGCCGGACGGGCCGACCAGCACCACGTTGCGAATCTTGCCGGGGTGGTCGGCCGCCGGTGCTCTGCCCGCGGCCCCTGCTGCGCTCTTGTCGGCCATGTCGATCGCCTCCGCTTGCGTTGCCGATGGATCGTGCCACTCACCCTTCACCCGCGGCACCCGCGAGGCAACCACTGCGGCCATCCTCGCGCCGTTACCCTCGTCACCACCATGCTCAACAACGCCGATGCCCGACGGGCCGCCGCAGTCGTCATCGATCCGCTGGCGCGCGGTCTGCTGCGGCTGAAGGTCTCGCCGGACGCGGTGACCCTCGTCGGCACCCTCGGCACCTGCGTCGGTGCCCTCGTGTTCTACCCGGGAGAGGCGTGGCTCGCCGGCACCCTGGTGATCATGGCGTTCGTCGCCAGCGACCTGCTCGACGGCACCATGGCCCGGATGTCGGGTCGCTCGGGGCCCTGGGGCGCCTTCCTCGACTCGACGCTGGACCGTGTCGCGGACGGCGCCGTGTTCGCCGGTCTGGCGCTCGGGTTCGCGCACGCCGACGACCTGCTCAGCGCCGGTGTCGCTCTCGCCTGCCTCGTCGGAGGAGGCGTCGTGTCCTACGCCAAGGCGCGCGCCGAGAGCATCGGGGTGGAGTGCAACGTCGGAATCGCCGAGCGGGCGGAGCGACTCATCATCGCCCTGCTCGCGGCGCTGCTCTACGGCCTCGGCGTTCCGTACGTGCTGCCCGCGGCGCTGTGGGTCCTTGCCGCACTCACCTGGATCACCGTCGGCCAGCGCGTGCTCCATGTCCGTCGCGAGCTCGCGGCGAGCACGCGTGAAGGCCCCGCGTGAGCACGATCGCCGACGCGATCACGAGCCACGCGTACGGACTGGGCTGGTCGGCGGTGCGCCGGATGCCTGAGCGCCCGGCGTACGCCACCTTCGAGCGCATCGCCGACACGATGTGGGCCCGCCGGGGCGGGAGCGTGCTGCGGCTCGAGTCCAACCTGCGCCGCGTCGTCGGCCCCGAGGTCACCGAGGCCGAGCTACGCATGCTGACGAAGGCCGGGATGCGGTCCTACCTGCGCTACTGGTGCGAGGCGTTCCGGCTGCCCGGGTGGAGCCGCGAGCGCATCGTCGACTCGATCAGGATCGTCGACGACTTCCGACTCGCCGATGCCCTCGCCACGGGTCGCGGCGTCGTCATCGCGTTGCCGCACATGGGCAACTGGGACCACGCGGGCGCCTGGGCGACGCTCGCGCACTCGCCCGTCGTCTCGGTGGCGGAACGCCTCGAGCCGGAGGACCTCTACGAGAAGTTCCTCGCCTTCCGGCGCGGGCTCGGCATGGACATCATCCCGCTGAGCGGCGGCGACCCCCCGTTCCCCTACCTCGCCGAGCGGCTCCGCGCGGGCGCTCTGGTCGCGCTCCTCGGTGACCGTGACCTGTCCAAGTCCGGCGTCCCCGTCTCGTTCTTCGGGTCCCGGGCGAAGTTCCCCGCCGGCCCGGCCGCGTTGGCCGTCGACACCGGTGCCGTGCTGCTCACGGCGTCCCTCTACGTCGAGGAGGGGCGCAACTGGGTGCGGTTCCTGCCGGAGATCGACGTCGCGCAGGAGGGCGAGCGCTCGCGGCGGATCTTCCGCACGACGCAGCACGTGGCGACCTCCCTGGAGGACGCGATCCGAGCCCGGCCGACCGACTGGCACATGCTCCAGCGGGTCTGGGTGGACGACCTCGACCCGGCGAAGGCACCGCGCGCGTGACTCGCGCTGCTCCAGCCGACAGGATCGGCACGTGAAGGTCGGGATCGTCTGCCCCTACGACTGGTCGGTGCCCGGCGGGGTGCAGGTCCATGTCCGAGACCTCGCGGTGGCCTTGCAGCGGCTCGGCCACGAGGTCAGCGTGCTGAGTCCGTGCGACGACGAGACCGACCTTCCGTCGTTCGTCGTCTCGACCGGTCGACCGGTCTCGGTCTCCTACAACGGGTCCAAGGCCAAGGTGGCGTTCGGCCCGGTGTCGACGCGTCGGGTACGCCGGTGGCTGCGCGAGGGGGAGTTCGACGTGCTGCACGTGCACGAGCCGGCGTCGCCCAGCGTGTCGATCCTGTCGTGCTGGTCGGCGCGCGGTCCGATCGTCGCCACCTGGCACTCCTCGATGGAACGTTCGCGCGCCCTTGCGGCGATGTACTCCCTGGTCCAGACGGCGCTCGAGAAGGTCTCCGCGCGCATCGCTGTGAGCGAGGCGGCCCGGCAGACCCTCGTCGAGCACATGGGTGGCGACGCGGTCCTCATCCCGAACGGCGTCGACTGCTCGCTGTTCGGTGACGCCGAGCCGCTCCCCGGCTGGCCCGGCACCGGTGGGTCGTTGTTCTTCATCGGCCGCATCGACGAGCCCCGCAAGGGATTGCAGGTGCTGCTGCAGGCGCTGCCGCTGATCGCGCAGCAGCACCCCGGCGTCCGACTGCTCGTGGCCGGGCCCGGCGATGTCGAGGAGTACCGCGACGGCCTCGAACCGGACGTGGCAGCGCGGGTCGAGTTCCTCGGGCTCGTGTCGGAGGCGGTCAAGGCGCAGGCCTTCGTCTCCGCCGACGTCTACGTGGCCCCCAACACCGGGGGTGAGAGCTTCGGCATCGTGCTGCTGGAGGCGATGGCCAGCGGGACCCCGGTGCTGGCGAGCGATCTCGAGGCCTTTCGCCGCGTGACCGACGAGGGCCGTGCCGGAGCATCGTTTCGCAATGAGGACCACGCGGACCTGGCCCGGGCCGCGATCGCGCTTCTCGACTCCGCCGAGGAGCGCGCCCGACTGTCCCGCGCGGGTCTGGCGCGTGCGCGGGAGTTCGACTGGGAGACCGTCGCCCGGCGGGTGCTCGAGGTCTACGAAGCCGTCACGGTGACGGGGGAGAAGGTCACGGAGGACTTCCGCGGCCAGGTCATCGGGCGGCTCTCGCGCGGCGACCGCGACGAGCGTGAGGACTGACCCGATGGACCGGCTCACCGAGTTCCTCATCGTCCTGGTCGTGGTCGGGGCCATCGTGGTCTACCTGTCCTCCACCGCCGGACGTCTCGACCGTCTGCACCACCGGATCGAGACCGCCTACGCGGCCTTGGACGCTCAGCTGCTGCGCCGGGTCGCTGCGGCTCAGGACCTCGCGTCCTCGGGGCTGCTGGACCCCGCGTCCTCCCTCGTGCTCTCGGCCGCAGCCCAGGAGTCCCTCGTGGTCGACCCTGAGGACTTCGCCGCACGATCGGGTGTCGAGAGCGAGCTGACCCGCACTCTCGGTGCAGTGTTCGACAGCGCTGACGACGTCGCGGAGGTGCACGACGCTGCGGGCGTCGACGGCGCGGTCGCGGACCAGCTCGTCGAGGAGCTGGCGGTGGCCTGCCGACGGGTCGGGCTCTCCCGGCGGTTCCACAACGACGTCGTGCGCAGCGCCGTGCAGCTGCGACGCAAGCGCGTCGTCCGATGGTTCCGTCTCGCCGGATACACGCCGCTGCCCCGGACCATCGACTTCGACGACACGCCCCCGGCGGGCCTGGCCGGGCCGTAGCCGTCCGGCGCTTACCCTCCTCGCAGGCCCCTGCCCGCAAGGTGCCACGACGGACGGGACGAACGTGCGGCTTGATCGAGCTCCGAGCGCGGCGTCGGCCGCCGTCGTGGTGGCGCTCGCCGCCCTGGTGTCGGGCTGCGCCGGCCCCACCGGCTCGACGGCGACCTCAGCCCAGCCGGCCGCCGTCGTCGCACCGACAGCCAGGGCGACGCCGACCCCCAGCGAGACGGCGTCGCCCTCGCTGCCGAAGGACGCGTCACCGTTGTCCGGCCGAGCCGGTGGAGCAGGGAAGCCAGTGCTGGTCGTGAAGTACGACAACACACCGGCGGCGCAGCCGCACGCCGGACTGACCTCTGCTGACGTCGTCTACGTCGAGGAGGTGGAGTACGGGCTCACCCGGCTCGCGGCCGTGTTCTCCTCGACGCTGCCCTCGACCGTGGGGCCGATCCGCAGCGCCAGGATCTCCGACATCGACCTGCTCGCCCAGTTCGGCCGGCCCGCCTTCGCCTACTCAGGTGCCCAGACCCGGATGCGGCGGGTGCTGGCCGCCGCCTCGATCTACGACGTGTCCGGTGACAAGGGCCCGTCCGGCTACGTCCGTGAGCGCTCGCGCCGAGCCCCGTACGACTTCATGGGCAAGCCGGCGGCGCTGCTCAAGCGGGCTCCGAAGGCATCGCCGGCTCGCGACATCGGATTCGTGTTCGCGTTGGAGACCCCGGTCGGCGGCAAGGCCGTCACGACGGCGACGGCGCCGTACCCCGACTCGCAGGCGCAGTTCGTCTGGAACCCGACAGCGGGCGTCTTCGACGTCCGGCTCAACAACAGGCCGGCCAGGGCGGCCGAGGGCGGTACCCAGCAGGCCAGCACGGTGGTCATCCAGTACGTGAAGCAGTACGACTCCGGGTACGGCGACAAGTTCGGTGGCCGCACGCCCAAGGAGGAGACCATCGGGACGGGCAAGGCGATCGTCCTTCGCGACGGCAAGGCCTGGAACGTGACGTGGGCCAGGCCGTCAGCGACGAAGGGCACGGCGTTCACGGGGCCGGACGGCCGCACGATCGCCTTCGCACCCGGCCAGGTCTGGGTCGTCCTGCTGTCCTCGAGGACCGTCGCGACCGTGGTCTGAGCGGGCTCGGGAGGGCGCAGACGCGCGCGACCGGTATCCTTCTCATGAGCCCCCGGCGGAGCATCCGCCCACTGCCGGAACCCCTCCTCCCGTCCCGAGGTCACTGATGTCCGCCCACAGCGAGTCCACCCCCTCTCCCGCCCCCGAGACCGGTACGGCGCGCGTCAAGCGCGGCATGGCCGAGATGCTCAAGGGCGGCGTGATCATGGACGTCGTCAACGCCGCGCAGGCCAAGATCGCCGAGGACGCCGGGGCCGTCGCCGTCATGGCGCTCGAGCGGGTCCCGGCCGACATCCGCGCCGAGGGTGGCGTGTCCCGGATGAGCGACCCGGACATGATCGACGACATCATCGCGACGGTCTCGATCCCCGTGATGGCCAAGGCGCGGATCGGCCACTTCGTCGAGGCCCAGGTGCTGCAGTCGCTGGGCGTCGACTACATCGACGAGTCGGAGGTCCTGACCCCCGCCGACTACGCCAACCACATCGACAAGTGGCCGTTCACCGTGCCGTTCGTCTGCGGCGCGACGAACCTCGGTGAGGCCCTGCGCCGCATCAACGAGGGCGCGGCGATGGTCCGGTCGAAGGGCGAGGCCGGCACGGGCGACGTCTCCAACGCCACCAAGCACATGCGCACCATCCGCGCGGAGATCGCCCGGCTGTCGTCGATGGCCCCGGACGAGCTCTACGTCGCTGCCAAGGAGCTCCAGGCGCCCTACGACCTCGTCGTCGAGACCGCTCGGCTCGGTCGTCTGCCCGTGGTGATGTTCACCGCGGGCGGGATCGCGACCCCGGCCGACGCGGCGATGATGATGCAGCTCGGTGCCGACGGCGTCTTCGTCGGGTCGGGCATCTTCAAGTCGGGCAACCCCGAGCAGCGCGCCAACGCGATAGTCCAGGCCACGCTGCACTTCGGCAACGCCGACATCATCGGCAAGGTCTCGCGCGGGCTGGGCGAGGCGATGGTCGGCATCAACGTCGCCGACATCCCGGTCCACCACCGTCTCGAGGACCGTGGCTGGTGACCGCGATCTCGACGGGGGCTGACGCCCTCGTCGGGGTCCTCGCGCTGCAGGGCGACGTGCGCGAGCACGAGCACGCCCTGCGGTGCTGCGGGGTTGCGACCCGCCTCGTGCGGCTCCCGCAGGACCTCGAGGGCATCGACGCACTCGTCGTGCCTGGGGGGGAGTCGACGACGATGAGCAACCTGGCGCTGCGCTGGGGGCTGATGGAGCCCCTGCGTGACCTCGTCCGGTCCGGGCGCCCGGCGTACGGCTCGTGCGCCGGCATGATCATGCTGGCCGACCGGATCGAAGGCGGCCGGCCGGACCAGCAGACCATCGGTGGCCTCGACGTCACGGTGAGGCGCAACGCCTTCGGTCGTCAGGTCGACAGCTTCGAGGCCGATCTCGACATGCCGGTGCTCGGAGACGCACCCATGCACGCCGTCTTCATCCGCGCGCCGTGGGTCGAGACCGTGGGGGAGCGGGTCGAGGTCCTCGGCACCGTCGCCGCCGGCCCGGCCGCCGGTAGGATCGTCGCGGTTCGACAGGGTCACCTGCTAGCGACCTCATTCCACCCGGAGCTCACGGGAGACACCCGGGTTCACGCGTACTTCGTCGAGATGGTGAGAGAGCAGGCATGAGCGGCCACTCCAAGTGGGCGACCACGAAGCACAAGAAGGCCGTGGTCGATGCCAAGCGCAGCAAGCTGTTCGCGAAGCTGATCAAGAACATCGAGGTCGCCGCGCGGATGGGCGGCGGTGACCCGGACGCCAACCCGACGCTCTACGACGCGATCTACAAGGCCAAGAAGAACTCGGTCCCCAACGACAACATCGACCGGGCCCACAAGCGTGGCTCGGGAGCCGAGGCGGGCGGCGCCGAGTACGCCACGATCATGTACGAGGGCTATGGCCCGGGTGGTGTGGCTGTGCTGATCGAGTGCTTGACCGACAACCGCAACCGGGCCGCGGCCGAGGTGCGGGTGCTCATGACGCGCAACGGTGGCTCGATGGCAGACCCGGGCTCGGTCTCCTACCTGTTCGCCCGTCGCGGTGTGGTGATCGTGCCCAAGGGCTCGCTGAGCGAGGACGACGTCCTCGGCGCGGTGCTCGACGCCGGTGCGGAGGAGGTCAACGACCTCGGTGACTCCTTCGAGGTGGTCTCCGCTGCCAGCGATGTCGTCGCCGTGCGCACGGCCCTCCAGAAGGCCGGTCTCGACTACGAGTCGGCGGAGACGCCCTTCCTGCCGTCGATGCACGTGGAGCTCGACGAGGACTCGGCCCGCAAGGTGTTCAAGCTGATCGACGCGCTCGAGGACAGCGACGACGTGGCGAACGTCTTCTCGAACTTCGACGTCTCCGACGAGGTGCTCGAGGCGCTCGACGCCTAAGGCGGCGTCCTCGGCGTGTCACCGGGGGCGTCCACCGCAGATCCCGTAGCATCCGAACACCTGTTCGGTACGTCGAAGGGATGCCCTGCCTCATGCGCGTGCTCGGAGTCGACCCTGGCCTGACCCGGTGCGGTGTCGGCGTCGTCGACGGCTCACCCGGGCGCCGGCTCACCCTGGTGCACGTCGGAGTGGTCTGCTCGTCGCCCGAGCTCGACCTCGGTGCTCGGCTCCTGCTGATCGAGCAGGGGATCGAGGCCGTCCTCGACGAGGTCCGACCGGATGCGGTCGCGGTCGAGCGGGTCTTCAGCCAGCACAACGTGCGCACGGTCATGGGCACGGCCCAGGCCGGTGCCGTCGCCGTGGTCGCGGCCGCGCGCCGAGGCATCCCGGTCGCGCTGCACACCCCGAGCGAGGTCAAGGCCGCCGTGACCGGCCACGGCAGGGCCGACAAGAGCCAGGTAGGTGCCATGGTCGCCCGGCTGCTCGGGCTCAGTGCCGTCCCTGCTCCCGCGGACGCCGCGGACGCTCTCGCCCTCGCCATCTGCCACCTCTGGCGCGGTGACTCATCGGCCCGGCTGGCTGCGGCGGCCGCTGCGGCCCCGCCGAGCCGGATCCCCCGCACGGTGCCGCCCGGGGCCCGCCGTGCCCCGGGTCGACGGGTCGCGGTCGGGGGCGGGCGGTGATCGCCTATGTCCGGGGGTCGGTGACGGCGCTGAGCGCCGGCAGCGCGGTCCTCGACGTGGGCGGCATCGGGATCGAGCTGCAGTGCGCCCCGGCGACCTTGGCTGCGCTCCGGGTCGGACACGAGGCCACGGTCGCCGCCTCGCTCATCGTCCGGGAGGACTCGCTCACCCTGTTCGGATTCGCCGATGACGACGAGCGCGGCGTGTTCGAGGCGCTGCAGACCGTGACCGGGGTGGGACCCCGCCTCGCGCAGTCGCTCCTCGCCGTGCACCGCCCCGATGCCCTCCGTCGCGCCGTGGCCGACGACGACGTCTCGGCGCTCATGCGGGTGCCCGGGGTCGGGCGCAAGGGTGCGCAGCGGCTGGTGCTCGAGCTCAAGGACCGGATCGGCGCTCCGACCGGCACGGCGCACCTGGCCGGGCAGCTCGACCGCCATGCCGGTCCCGCCTGGCAGGGTCAGGTGCACGCCGCTCTCGTCGGTCTGGGGTGGTCGGCGCGCGAGGCCGAGTCAGCGATCGCGGCCGTCACGCCCGAGGTGGCGCCGGACGCTGACGTGGCGACCGTGCTCCGCGACGCGCTGCGGTCGTTGGACCGCGCATGAGCGACCTGGACGACGAGCGAGCCGGGGTGCACGACGACGGGTCACGTCTGGTCGCGCCCGAGGCCGACGTCGACGAGCAGGTGGTCGAGGGTGCGCTGCGCCCCCGCACGCTCGACGCGTTCATCGGCCAGCAACGGGTCAAGGACCAGCTCGGTCTTGTGCTTGAAGCCGCGTCCGCGCGCGGCCGTGCGGCCGACCACGTGCTGCTCGCCGGACCGCCGGGGCTCGGCAAGACGACGCTGTCGATGATCATCGCGGCCGAGCTCGGCATGCCCCTGCGCGTGACCAGCGGACCAGCGCTACAGCATGCAGGCGACCTCGCCGCGGTCCTCTCGAGCCTCGTTCCTGGCGAGGTGCTCTTCCTCGACGAGATCCACCGGATGTCGCGCGCGGCCGAGGAGATGCTCTACCTCGCGATGGAGGACTTCCGGGTCGACATCATCGTGGGCAAGGGCCCCGGCGCCACGGCGATCCCGCTCGAGCTCCCTCCGTTCACCCTCGTGGGCGCCACCACGCGGGCCGGCATGCTCCCGGGGCCGCTGCGCGACCGGTTCGGGTTCACCGCCCACATGGACTTCTACGACGTCGAGGACATCGAGGCGATCCTGGTCCGCAGCGCCGCGCTGCTCGAGGTGCCGCTCGACCCCGACGCCGCTGCCGAGATCGCCGGGCGCAGCCGGGGGACCCCGCGCGTGGCCAACCGGCTGCTGCGCCGCGTCCGCGACTTCGCGCAGGTCCGGGCAGCCGGCCACGTCGACCTGGTGGTCGCCCGGGCAGCCCTGACCCTCTACGAGGTCGACGGGATCGGGCTGGACCGCCTCGACCGCGCCGTGCTCGATGCGCTGCTCCGGCGGTTCGCCGGTGGCCCGGTCGGCCTCTCGACCCTCGCGGTGGCGGTGGGCGAGGAGTCCGAGACGGTGGAGACGGTCTGCGAGCCGTTCCTGGTGCGGGCCGGATTCCTCGCGCGCACGCCGCGCGGCCGGGTAGCGACCCCGGCAGCCTGGGCCCACCTCGGTCTGCGGCCGCCCGCCGGTGCGGCTGGCGCGGCGCTTCTGCCCTTCGACGACGAGCCCCTCCATGGCATGCGCCTCGGCGACGTGCCCGTCGACGAGGCTCAGGACGCCTAGGCGGCGGCTCCCGCAGCCCACCTAGACTGTGCCCGGACGCCGGGATCGCCGGCCCGACTCCCGAGGAACCGTCGTGGACCAGCTCGGCCCGCTCATCCCCATCCTGCTGCTCGTCGGCGCCTTCTACCTGTTGATCCTGCGCCCGGCACGAGCGCGGCAGTCACAGCAGCAGGCGGTCGTCTCCCGGCTCGCCCCCGGGGTCACGGTCATGACCACGGCGGGGCTGTTCGGCGTGGTCACCGGGGTCGAGGGGGACGAGATCGAGCTCGAGATCGCACCCGGGGTCCGCGTCCGCTACATCGGCGCTGCCATCGCCAAGGTGGTGGAGGACTCCGCGGCGTCGGGCGCTCCCCAGTCGGCTGAGGCGTCGGTGCCGCCGGGCGACACGCCTGAGGCGTAGCCCCTGTACGGACCAGGGACCCGCGTCCTCCATACTGCTCGGGCACGATCCTTCGGGGCGTGCCGTGAGCACTTGGGGCTCGCACGGACAGCGGCGGTCGCACAGACCGTCACGGGAGTCCCGCACCCGGCGGGCACGAGGGTTCCCGCGCGGGGTGCACGTCATCGCGAGCGGGACGCACAGGAGTCATCACGGTGGCAGCACCGATCAAGGCGCAGGCGAGGCCCGCTCGCACGTTGGCCATCCTCGGACTGGTCATCATCGCGCTCGGTATCTGGACGTTCTGGCCGGGTCAGGTCCACACCCCGAAGCTCGGACTCGACCTGCGCGGCGGCACCCAGGTCATCCTGACGCCGACGTCGGCCGAGGGTGGCGAGTCGGTGACCGACGACCAGCTCAACCAGGCCGTCGAGATCATCCGCCAGCGGGTCGACGGGTTCGGCGTCGCTGAGTCCGAGGTGACGACCCAGGGCAGCGGCGACAACGCCAGCATCATCGTCTCGATCCCGGGCGTCACCAACCAGGCGATCCTCGACTCGCTGGCGACCACGGCCAAGCTCGACTTCCGGCCCGTCCTCGCGATCGACTTCGGCACCCCGCAGCCCCTGCCGTCGGTGAGCCCCTCAGCCTCGGCGAGCCCGTCCGTCTCGGCCAGCCCGTCGTCCTCGGCGACAGTGAGTGGCTCCGGCTCCCCCTCGCCGTCCGTGAGCGGGTCGGCGTCGGTCTCCCCGACCGCGAGCGCATCCGGCAACGGCGCGGCCGTCACCGGCGGCCTCGCGCCGGCCGTGACGTCGCCGAGTCCGTCGCCCTCAGCATCCGCCTCGGTCTCGACCAGCGCGTCGGCGTCGCCGACGCCGACGTCGAGCACCGGCGCCGGGGGAGTGGCCTCCGCCGACGGTCTTCCGCCGATCCAGGCGCCCACCCTGGACGCCGCGTTGCAGAAGGCGTTCACCGATCTCGACTGCTCCAAGCCGGGCGCGACCCAGGGCGGTCCGGCCGACCCCAAGCAGTTCCTCGTCACCTGCGCCGACGACGGGTCGCTGAAGTACCTCCTCGACCCGGCGGCCGTGCAGGGAACCGAGATCGCCACCGCCCAGGCAGGCCTGGGCCAGCAGGGCGGCGGGTGGGAGGTCAACCTGACCTTCACCGCCACCGGTGCCCAGCAGTTCGCGACCGTGACCGGCCAGCTCGCGCAGAAGCAGCCGCCGCAGAACCAGTTCGCGATCACCCTCGATGGGCTCGTGCAGTCGGCCCCGTCGGTCAGCCAAGCCATCATCGGCGGCAGCGCCGTCATCACGGGCGCGTTCTCCGCCGACGAGGCGAAGGCGCTGGCCAACGTCCTGAAGTACGGCTCGCTGCCGGTCTCGCTCGAGGTGTCCTCGGTCGAGCAGCTCTCTCCCACCCTCGGCCAGGACCAGCTCACCGCAGGTCTCATCGCCGGTGCTCTCGGCCTGCTGCTGGTCGCGGTCTACCTGATCATCTACTACCGCTTCCTCGGTGTCGTCGCCGTGGCCTCGCTGCTCGTGGCGGCCGGGATCACCTACGGTCTGTTCGTCGTGCTCGGCCGCCAGCTCGGCTTCACCCTCTCGCTCGCGGGTGTCGCCGGTGCCATCGTCGCGATCGGCATCACCGCGGACTCGTTCGTCGTGTACTTCGAACGCATCCGCGACGAGATCCGCGAGGGTCGCAACCTGCGCGCCGCCGGTGACCAGGGCTGGATCCGGGCGAGGCGCACGATCCTCGCCGCTGACTTCGTCTCCCTGCTCGCAGCGGTGGTCCTGTACTTGCTCTCGGTCGGCAGCGTCCGAGGCTTCGCCTTCACCCTCGGGCTCACGACCCTGGTCGACGTCCTCGTGGCGTTCACCTTCACCCGACCGCTCGTCTCGCTCATGATGCGGACCACCTGGTTCACCTCAGGAAAGCCGTGGACCGGGCTCTCACCGGACCGCCTCGGAGTCAAGCCCTCAGTGCCTGAAGACCTCGCTCCCCGCACCAGCACCGTCGCCAGCACCGCCAAGGAGTCCTGATGTCGCGCCTCGGTACGCTCGCGCACCGCCTCTACAGCGGCGAGGTGTCCTACGACTTCGTCGGCTAGCGCCGCCGGTGGTATGCCTTGTCGGGCGTGATCATCGTGCTCGCGCTGGTCGGGCTCTTCGGTCGAGGCCTCAACCTCGGGATCGAGTTCAAGGGCGGCTCCGAGTTCATCGTGCCGGGTACGACGGCGTCGGTCGAGGACGCTCGCGCCTCGGCGCAAGCAGCCGGGGTCGTCGATCCGATCGTGACCGAGCTGGGCAGCGACAAGATCCGGATCCAGACCCCGGCGCTGACGCCCACCGAGTCAGCCAAGGTGACGGCTCAGCTCTCCGCGGACCTCGGCGTTCCGCAGGGCGACATCGGTGTCACGCTGGTCGGCCCGAGCTGGGGAGGTGAGATCACCAAGCGAGCCGTGCAGGGTCTGGTCGCCTTCCTCGTGCTCGTCGTCTTCTTCCTCTCGTTGTACTTCGAGTGGCGCCTCGCGGTGGCGGCATTGGTCGCCCTCCTCCACGACCTGGTGATCACGGTCGGCATCTACGCGCTCACGGGGTTCGAGGTCACGCCGGCGACGGTGATCGGCGTCCTGACCATCCTCGGCTTCTCGCTCTATGACACCGTTGTCGTGTTCGACAAGGTGAAGGAGAACACGCGCAACATCACCTCGGGCAACCGCGTCACCTACAGCGAGGCGGCCAACCTCGCGCTCAACCAGACGCTGGTCCGCTCGATCAACACCTCCGTCGTCGCGCTGCTCCCGGTCGCCTCGATCCTCGTCGTCGGTGTCGGCTTCCTGGGAGCCGGGACGCTCAAGGACCTCGCGCTCGCCCTGTTCATCGGCACAGCAGCCGGCACCTACTCCTCGATCTTCATCGCGACGCCGGTGGCGTGCCAGCTCCAGGAGCGACGTCCGGAGATGCAGGCGCTCGCCACTCGGGTCGCAGCTCGCCGATCCGGCGTCGAGGCGAAGTCGGGGAAGAGCCGTAAGGCGGGCTCGCCCGGCACGACGGCGACGGCCGTGCTCGACGCCGATCCAGGCGCACCGACGGTGGCCGAGCAGGCCAAGGCCTCGTATGTCACCTCGACGGCCCCGCGCCAGCAGCCGAAGAAGAACCAGACCCGCAGCCAGCGCAAGAAGTAGCCATGACCGAGCTCGATGCACTGCTCGACGAGCTGGTGCGCTCGATCCCGGACTGGCCGATTGCCGGCGTCACCTTCCGCGACATCACGCCCCTGCTGGCCGATCCGCGAGGAATCCCGGCCGTGGTCGACGGACTCATCGCAGCGATGGCGACAGCGCAGCTCACCGGGGTCGAGCTGGTCGCCGGCGTCGAGGCGCGGGGGTTCATCCTGGCGGCCCCGCTTGCCGCCGCGCTCGGCGTGGGGTTCGTGCCTGTGCGCAAGGCGGGCAAGCTCCCCGGAGCCGTGCACGCGGAGACCTACGACCTCGAGTACGGCAGCGCCACGCTCGAGGTCCAGGCCGGCGTGGTCGTGCCGGCCAGCCGCGTGCTCCTCGTCGACGACGTGCTCGCCACCGGTGGCACGGCGCGCGCCGCGACCTCCGTGCTGCGTGCCGCCGGCGCCGTCGTTGTGGGGTTCGCGGCCCTCATCGAGCTTCCTTCGTTGTCCGGCCGCGCCGCCCTCGCTCCTATGCCCGTCCTGCGA
Organism: Actinomycetes bacterium; assembly: GCA_031373405.1. Classification (GTDB taxonomy): domain Bacteria; phylum Actinomycetota; class Actinomycetes; order S36-B12; family CAIYMF01; genus Longivirga. The sequence goes on along the minus strand of JANMMN010000069.1, from coordinate 1,569 downwards.
CTGCGGACCTACTGAGCGCCGGGCCGGAGCGCGCCTCCCGCAGGTGTCCCTAGACTGAGTCGCCACAGCCCCCGTGAGGAGAAGCGTGGCCGAGGACGTCGTCGCCGGAGTGGGAGCCGACCTGCCTGGTGCGCAGTCCGGCTCTACCTCTCCCGCGTTCGAGGCCACCAGCCGTCGCTCGCTGCTACCCCGGATCAGTGGTCTGCGCGGGTCTCGATCCAGCACGCACCCGGAGCTCGAGCCGCTGCTGCGGACGGTGCGGCAGTTCCACCCGAAGAGCGACCTGAAGATCCTCGAGTCGGCGTACGAGCGCGCGGCGTACCTCCACCGCGACCAGCGCCGGCGGTCCGGGGATCCCTACATCACCCACCCGCTGGCGGTCGCGACGATCCTGGCCGATCTCGGGATGACACCTGACACGCTCGCCGCCGCACTGCTCCACGACACGGTGGAGGACACCGAATACTCCCTCGACGCGCTGCGCGCGGAGTTCGGCGACGAGGTGGCAGCGCTCGTCGACGGGGTCACCAAGCTCGACAAGGTCAAGTACGGGCAGGCCACGGCGGCCGAGACCGTGCGCAAGATGGTCGTGGCGATGGCGCGCGACATCCGTGTGCTGGTGATCAAGCTGGCCGACCGGCTGCACAACATGCGCACGCTGCGCTGGATGCCGCCGGAGAAGCAGGAGCAGAAGGCGCGCGAGACGCTCGAGATCTACGCGCCGCTCGCCCACCGGCTCGGCATGAACACGATGAAGTGGGAGCTCGAAGACCTCTCCTTCGCCACGCTCTACCCGAAGATGTACGACGAGATCGTCCGCCTGGTCGGGCAGCGGGCGCCCGAGCGCGACGGCTACCTCACCGAGGTGAAGGACGCGGTCGAGGCGGACCTGCGCGAGGCCAAGGTCAAGGCCACCGTCACCGGACGGCCCAAGCACTACTACTCCGTCTACCAGAAGATGATCGTGCGGGGTCGCGACTTTGCCGACATCTACGACCTGGTCGGCATCCGCATCCTGGTCGAGTCCGTGCGCGACTGCTATGCCGTGCTCGGTGTGATCCACGCCCGTTGGAACCCAGTCCCCGGGCGCTTCAAGGACTACATCGCGATGCCCAAGTTCAACATGTACCAGTCGCTGCACACGACGGTGATCGGCCCGACGGGCAAACCGGTCGAGCTGCAGATCCGCACGATGGACATGCACCGAGCGGCAGAGTTCGGCGTCGCAGCCCACTGGCGCTACAAGCAGGGCAACGTCGGGGGGAAGTCCGGGCCGGACGACATGGGCTGGTTGCGCCAGCTGCTGGAGTGGCAGCGCGAGACCGAGGACCCCGACGACTTCCTCGACTCGCTGCGCTACGACCTCGGGTCGACAGAGGTCTTCGTCTTCACCCCGAAGGGCGACGTCGTCCCGCTGGTGTCCGGCGCGACCGCGGTCGACTTCGCCTACGCCGTGCACACCGAGGTCGGCCACCACACCATCGGCTCGCGGGTCAACGGCCGGCTCGTGCCGCTGGAGTCCCAGCTCGAGAACGGCGACGTCGTCGAGGTCTTCACCTCCAAGTCGCC
>JANMMN010000191.1:0-1834 GCA_031373405.1 Actinomycetes bacterium | reverse complement strand
GACGTCGTCGGGCTCACCACCGCCGAGGTCGCCGCGGTCGCGACCTTCTACACGATGTACAAGCGCCACAAGGTCGGTCGCTACCACGTCGGCATCTGCACCAACACCCTGTGCGCCGTCCTCGGCGGCGATGCCCTGTGGTCGGCGGTCACCGACCGCCTCGGCATCGGCACCGACGAGGTGACCGCCGACGGTGCGATCTCCCTCGAGCGGATCGAGTGCCAGGCCGCGTGCACGCACGCGCCGGTGATGACCGCCAACTGGGAGTTCCTCGACGACATGGACGTGCCGCGCGCGCTCGAGGTGCTCGACAAGCTGCAGGCAGGCGAGGAGGTCGTGTCCACGCGCGGTCCGCGCATCGGCACCTTCGAGGAGGTCGAGCGGATGCTCGCCGGATTCGACGACGGCCTCGCGGGCGAGGGCCGCACCGACGAGAAGATGCTCGCCGGGCTCACCTACGCGAAGGCCCACGGCATGACCGCCCCCGCGGGCCCGGCCACCTCGCCGCTCGCAAAGCCGCAGCCGAAGGCGGAGGGCTGAGCGATGCCGCTGACCCCGATCCTCACGGCCCACTGGGACGAGCCCGACTCGCACACCCTCGAGGGCTACCGCCGCCACGGCGGCTACGACATGGTGCCGGTGACCTTCGGCGTGCACCCCGACGAGGTCATCGCGCTGGTCAAGGAGTCCGGCCTGCGCGGTCGCGGCGGCGCGGGCTTCCCGACCGGGATGAAGTGGGGCTTCGTCCCGCAGAACGACGGCAAGCCGCACTACCTCGTCGTCAACGCCGACGAGTCGGAGCCGGGTGCCTGCAAGGACATCCCGCTGATGATGGCCAACCCGCACGCACTGGTCGAAGGCGTGATCCTCTCCTCCTATGCGATCCGCTGCCACCAGGCGTTCATCTACGTCCGCGGCGAGGTGCCCCACGTCATCCGCCGGGTCACCGCGGCCGTGCGTGAGGCGTACGCCGCGGGCCTGCTCGGCCAGGACATCCTCGGCTCCGGCTTCGACCTCGACGTCGTCGTGCACCCCGGCGCCGGCGCCTACATCTGCGGCGAGGAGACGGCGCTGCTCGACTCCCTCGAGGGTCGCCGTGGGCAGCCACGCCTCAAGCCGCCCTTCCCCGCCGTCGCCGGCCTCTACGCCGCTCCGACGGTCATCAACAACGTCGAGACCATCGCCAACATCCCGACGATCGTGCGCAACGGCGCCGCGTGGTTCAAAGGGTTCGGCACCGAGAAGTCACCCGGCTTCAAGCTGTTCTCGGTCTCCGGCCACGTCGAGCGTCCCGGCATCTACGAGGCGCCGCTGGGCACGACGATGCGCGAGCTGCTCGACTACGCCGGCGGCGTGCGCGCGGGTCACGAGCTCAAGTTCTGGATCCCTGGCGGCTCGAGCGTGCCGATGCTCATGCCCGAGCACCTCGACACCCCGCTGACGTACGAGGACATGGCCGGCCTCGGCACGATGCTCGGCACCGGCACCCCGATGGTCTTCGACGAGACCACCAGCGTCGTGCGCGCGATCAGCCGATGGATCCACTTCTACAAGCACGAGTCGTGCGGCAAGTGCACGCCGTGCCGCGAGGGCACGTTCTGGCTCGACCAGCTGCTCGACCGCTTCGAGCGGGGCACCGCGGCCGAGTCCGACATCGAGAAGGTCGACGAGATCTGCCAGCAGATCGCTGGCCGATCCTTCTGTGCGCTCGGAGATGCTGCGGCCACGCCGTACGCCCCGGCGCTGAAGTACTTCCGCGAGGAGTTCCTCGCGGGCACGCACACCCCGGCCGACGAGCTCTTCGACCCGGTCGCCGCCACCGTCTTCGCGGGAG
>JANMMN010000139.1:0-16556 GCA_031373405.1 Actinomycetes bacterium | reverse complement strand
GAGCTCGAGCCGGTCACCACGCCTGAGCGCGACGCGAGCCCCGAGGAGTCCGACCACGCTCTGTCGGCCCTCCCGGCGAGCGACGGTGCGGACGGGGAGTCCGTCGCGCGGGAGCCCCTGCGCGCCGAACCGGTCGAGTCGACTGCCGGGGACCGCGAGCCCGGCGAGCCCGGCTCGGTCGAGGAGACGCTCGGCGGGTCGCAGGACGCGCCGGCGCACAGCGCGGATCCCGCGGATCGCGCCGCCTGGGACGGCACTCCGGACCCCGGCGCCTCCTCCGCGCCGTCGCCGCGGGTCGACACGGGTCGGCTCTACCGCTCGGCCGGTGCCGAAGGCCCGGCCACGCTCGACGCCATCCCGGCGATCGACCCCGGCTACGTCCCCACTCGTTCGGCGGCCGTCGACGTGGTCCCGGAGTCGACCTCGGTGACCCGCGGCGTCGCGCACGGTGGCGGCACGGGGCTCACGTACTCCGGTGTCGCGGCGGTCGTGATCTCCGTGACCGTCCTCGTCGGGATCGCCGACGCGCTCATCACCGACAGGCTCGGAGTCCTCACCGGGGTCGCGCTCGCGGTCTCGTCGATCTACGCAGCGCTCGTCGTGCGCAAGGCCGACATCTGGGCTGCGGTCGTGATGCCCCCGCTCGCCTTCCTCACCGCGACGCTCACCGCCGGGCAGCTCACCCTCGATGCGGCCGGATCGATGATCGTGCGCGAGGGCTACATGATCTTCCGGACGCTCGCGGTCAACGCGCCCTGGATCCTGGGCACCACGGCTGTGTGCCTCGTGATCGTGCTCGTGCGTCGCCGTCGCGCCTGAGCCGACCGGCGAACGACGACGGCTCAGGAGCTCCCGGCGGCCTTGAGGTCGCGGCGGAGCTCGGGGGGCAGCGAGAAGATCAGGTGCTCCTCCGCGGAGGACACCTCCTCGACGTCTCCCCACCCACGCGCGGCAAGCCACGCGAGCACCCCGCGGACGAGCACCTCGGGCACCGACGCACCACTCGTGAGCCCGACGGTGGTCGCCCCCTCGAACCACGCCTCGTCGAGCTCGTCGGCGACGTCGATCCGGTACGCCGCCTTCGCGCCGGCCTCGAGCCCGACCTCGACGAGCCGCACCGAGTTCGAGGAGTTGCCGCTGCCCACGACGACGAGCACGTCGCAGCGTGACGCGATGTCCTTCACGGCGAGCTGACGGTTCTGGGTGGCGTAGCAGATGTCGTCGCTCGGCGGGTCGACCAGCAGCGGCAGCCTGGCCTTGAGCCGCTCCACCGTCTCGATCGTCTCGTCGACCGAGAGCGTGGTCTGGGAGAGCCAGACGACCTTCTCGTCGGCGCCGATCTCGATCTCGTCGGCGTGCGACGGACCGTCGACGAGCGTGATCGCCTCGGGCGCCTCACCCGTGGTGCCCACGACCTCCTCGTGGCCCTCGTGGCCGATGAGCAGGATCCGATAGCCCTCGTCGGCGAAGCGCCGGGCCTCGTGGTGCACCTTCGTCACCAGCGGGCAGGTCGCGTCGATCGTGCGCAGGTTGCGCTCGGCGGCCTCCTCGTGGACCGACGGGGCGACACCGTGGGCGCTGAACACCACGAGCGAGCCCTCGGGCACCTCGTCGGTCTCCTCGACGAAGATGGCGCCGCGCTTCTGCAGCGTCTCGACCACGTGCTTGTTGTGGACGATCTCCTTGCGCACGTAGACGGGAGCGCCGTAGAGCTCGAGCGCCTTCTCCACCGTCACGACGGCGCGGTCGACGCCGGCGCAGTAGCCGCGCGGCGCTGCGAGCAGCACCTTCTTGCCGGTGGTGGGCTCGGTGCTCTCAGCGACGGTCACCCCTCCATCGTAGGCGCGTCGCCCGACCCCGGCCTCCCGTCGCGGTGCCTCCACTGCGGTCGCAGGCTCCCCCTAGGCTCCGGCTGTGGCCCTCGACACCTCCGCCGAGCACCCGGCACCGGTGCGCGTGGTCGCGCTCGCGGTCGAGGGCTACGTCGCGAGGCTCGGTGCCGTGTGGGTCGAGGGCCAGGTCGCGCAGCTCAACCGGCGCCCGGGCTCGCCGACGGCGTATCTCACCCTGCGCGACACCGAGGCCAACATGTCGGTGTCGGTGTCGTGCTCCAACGCCGTGCTCGACCGGTGCGTGCCTCCGCTCGTCGAGGGCCAGCGGGTGGTCGTGCACGCCAAGGCCGAGTTCTGGACCGCGCGCGGCTCGTTGAGCTTCCGGGCCGACGACATCCGCGCGGTCGGCCTCGGTGAGCTGCTCGCCCAGCTGGAGGCGCGCAAGAACCTGCTCGCCGCCGAGGGCCTGTTCGACCCGGCGCGCAAGAAGCGGCTGCCCTTCCTGCCACGACGCGTGGGCCTCGTGTGCGGGCGGGCCAGCGATGCCGAGCGTGACGTGGTCGAGAACGCCCGTCGCCGCTGGCCGGGGGTGGTCTTCGAGATCCGCGAGGTCGCGGTGCAGGGCGTGCGGGCGGTGGCCGAGGTGACGGCCGCGATCCGGGAGCTCGACACGATGGCCGAGGTCGATGTCATCGTGGTGACCCGCGGCGGCGGCTCGGTCGAGGACCTGTTGCCGTTCTCCGACGAAGGCCTGGTGCGGGCGGTGGCGGCGTGCCTGACCCCCGTGGTCTCGGCGATCGGGCACGAGAAGGATGCACCGATCCTCGACCTCGTCGCGGACTTCCGCGCGTCGACGCCCACCGACGCCGCACGCCGCATCGTGCCGGACATGGTCGAGCAGCTGCGCGCCGTCGCCGAGCTGCGCGTCCGGGCGCATCGTGCCCTGCGAACCCGAATCGACCGCGACGCCGCGTGGCTCGACGCCGTCCGCCATCGTCAGGTGCTCGCCGAGCCCGCGGTGCTCGTCACGGCACGCGCCGAGCAGGTCGACGCACTGGTGCAGCGGTCCCGGCGCGCACTCGACCAACGGCTCGTGCGCGCCGCGGACGACATCGCCCACGTGCGAGCGCGGGTGCGCACGCTGTCACCGGCGGCCACTCTCGACCGTGGCTACGCCGTCGTGCAGACCGCTGACGGAGCCGTGGTGCGGCTGGCCGACGAGGTCGCCTCGGGCGCTCCCCTGCGGATCCGGGTGGCGGTGGGCGAGCTGCCCGCACACCGCGACTGACCACGGCCCCACCAGCGGCGCGCCGCGGCGGCCTAGGGTGGCGTCATGACCGAGTCGTCCGCCGTTCCGTCGTTCGAGCTGGCCCGCGACGAGCTGGCCGATGTCGTACGCCGGCTCGAGGCGGGCGGGGCCACTCTCGAGGAGTCGCTCGCGCTCTGGGAGCGCGGCGAGGAGCTCGCGGCGATCTGCCAGCGGTGGCTCGACGACGCGCGCACCCGGCTCGACGCCGCTCGCGCTCCCGCTCCGACGCCGAGCGGGTCCGACCGCGCCTGAGCGCCGGGGGCGGCACCCTCGCACCGCCCCACAGGTCGATCAGCCCGGACGGCTGACTGCCGGGGGCGACACCCTCGCACCGCCCCCCGGGCCGATCAGCCCGGACGCAACGACGCGGTGAGCGCGTCGAGCTCGTCCCACGGCGCGGCGCCCGTGACGACGTACGTCGCACCGTCGCCGACACGCAGCAGCGACCGCCGTTCACCGTCCGGCGACTCGAGCCGCTGCCAGGTCGTGCCACCGATCACGACCTCGCCCACCGGCTTGCCGCCGAGGGTCTGGTCGCGGACGAATGCCGTCTCCTTCGTCGCCGACTGCTCCAGCCCGATGTACCTCGTCGACGGCGAGAGGTAGCCGACGTGAAGGACGGTCTCGCCGTCAGCGGCGACATCGAGGCGGGCGCTCGTGGCCCGCCACGTCGCCGGCAACGCGGTCGGTGCGACGACCGGCCACCCCAGCTCCTCGCGGGCGGCAGCGACGACAGGGGCGGGGTCGATCACCTTGATCGGGTCCGGTGCTCCGCGGCCGAACGGGAACGCGAGCAGGAGCACGCCCGCGGCGACGACGAGCATCGAGAGCAGCATGTCGCGGGCGGTCTGGCGAAGCCGCCGCCGCGCCCGCTCCTCGCGCTGAGCCGCGACGGCCACCTGATCCTCGACGGGCAGTGACCGCGGGTCGGAGCCCGGCTGCGCGGCGAGCACGGGGTCCTGGTCCACGCGATCATTGTCCGGCACGACGGGGTTCGTCGGCACCTCCGGGGGCCGCCGGCGCACCGGGCGCGGAGGCGGCGCCCTCAGCGGCCCGTCCGAGGAGTCTCGACGATCACGTCGGTCGAGGTCACTGCTGCCACGGCGAGAACGCCGGGCTCGAGCCCGAGGTCGTCGGCGACGGCCCGGCTCATCGTGCTGAGGATCCGGAACGGACCCGCCTGGATCTCGACCTCGGCGAGCAGCCCGTCGCGGACGACACGCGTCACGAGACCCGGCAGTCGGTTCGCCGCCGAGCTCGCCCGAGCACCCTCGACCTCGGGTGCGGCGGCGTTCTCGCGGGCGAACTCGGCCAGATCGCGCCCCAGCACCGACCACCGACCAGATCCGTCGCGCACGGCGGGGAACCGCCCGCCGTCGATCCAGCGGCGCACGGTGTCGTCGCTGACCCCGAGCAGGGCGGCCGCCTCGGTGACCCGGAAGTGCGTCATGAGCCGGACGCTATCGCCGCCGGGCGAACGGTGTCCGCCAAGGTGCATCGTACGCCGTCACGCTCCTCCCGCCCGACGGGGCAACGCACTGCTCGTTACAGTGCGCCTCAGACCCCTCGATCTCGGGAGCGAGCGCGCATGACGTCCACGACAGATACCCGTACGCCGGAGATCCCGGACCGCAACCTCGCGCTGGAGCTCGTCCGGGTGACCGAGGCGGCGGCCATGGCTGCGGCCCGCTGGGTGGGTCGCGGTGACAAGAACGGCGCGGACGGCGCTGCTGTCAACGCGATGCGACAGCTCGTCGGATCGGTGTCCATGAACGGCGTCGTCGTCATCGGCGAGGGTGAGAAGGACGACGCGCCGATGCTCTACAACGGCGAGAACGTCGGCGACGGGCTCGGGCCGGACGTCGATGTCGCGGTCGACCCCATCGACGGCACGACCTTGTGCGCCAAGGGGATGCCCAACGCCATCGCGGTGCTCGCGGTGTCCGAGCGCGGAACGATGTACGACCCGTCCGCAGTGTTCTACATGGAGAAGCTCGTCACGGGGCCGGCCGCGGCCGACGTCGTCGACATCGAGGCGCCCATCGCCGACAACCTCGCGCGGATCGCCAAGGCGAAGTCCGAGAGCATCGACGACCTCACGGTGATGATCCTCGACCGCCCCCGCCACGACGACCTGGTCCGCGACATCCGCGCCGCCGGCGCACGCATCACGTTCATCAGTGACGGCGACGTCGCCGGCGCGATCATGGCCGCACGCGACGGCACGGGCGTCGACCTGCTGATCGGCATCGGTGGTACCCCCGAGGGCGTCATCACCGCGTGCGCGATCAAGTGCCTCGGCGGGGTCATCCAGGGCAAGCTCTGGCCCAAGGACGAGGACGAGCGCCGACGCGCCCTCGACGCCGGCCACGACCTCGACCGAGTGCTCCTCACCGACGACCTCGTCACCGGCGACAACGTCTTCTTCGTCGCGACCGGCATCACCGACGGGGAGCTTCTCGAGGGCGTCCGGTTCACCGGTGGCTCCGCGACGACGCACTCGATCGTCATGCGCAGCAAGAGCGGCACGATCCGCGAGGTGAAGAGCGAGCACGCGCTGAGCAAGCTGCGCACCTACGCCTCGGTCGACTTCGACCACGCAAGGTAGCGCCCCGCTACTGAAGGGTCCATGAGTTTCATAGGACCGAACCAACGCCACCTTCACCTGGCCACCGCGCCCGTCCCGCCACTCGGTCGCCGCGTGACCTCGAACAGGCCACGGCACCCGAGCTGCGGCGAGCTAGCGCCCGAGCTGGGCGCGCTTCCCGTGCGGTTCCTTCGGGCGCTTGACCTCGATGCCCCCCATGATCGCGGCACCCGTGACCCGGATCGTCGGAGCGCCGGGCACGGCCTGCCCGGCGGGACCAGTGGCGCCGCCCATGATGCCGAAGGCCTCCATCCGCACGATGACGCCCTCCGGGACCGTCACCTCGATTCCGCCCATGAGGGCGAACAGCCGAAACTCGGTGATCTGGGCGGTGAGCACGGCCTCGGTGAGGTCGAGCTCGATCCCGCCCATGATCGCCACGGCTGTGAGCTCCGGTGGTACGACCCACGGCCCCCTGCGCTCGACCCCGCTGAAGATGGCCACCGCCGGGCCTGTCGCCTCCGCCGTACGACTCGGGTCGAGCACCACCACTCCGTCGGAGGCGGCAGTGATCCCGCTGGGGGCGGTCACCGCGACGATCTGCCCTGCACCAGGGACGACGAGAGCGCCGGGCGGCACCGGGAGGTCCTCGAGAAGCGGGACGAGGTCGGCGTACGTCGTCGCCTGGAAGACCAGGCCGATCCGCTCCTCATGCTCGACGGGCGAGAGCCGGCCTTCGACGTAGGCGTCGCGCACGAGTCCCGCGACCCGCTCGCGATCGGCGTCCGAGGCCCGCATCCGTAGCGCGTCCGACACCGGGTCCGGCGCTGAGTCGCTCATGCACCGAGGCTATCCGCTCCGGTCGAGGCCCGTGCTGTGCAGTGCGGTGCCGGCCACCAACCGGATGACGATGCAGGAGCACGACCCGCCCATGTCCGCCGCGGCGGGTGCGGCTGCTGACCCCGCGTGCCCGGGGCCGTCCGACCACGGCAGATAGCGTGACCTGATGAACTCGACCGACACGTCACGGCGCGCACCCGATGACGTCGCGGTGTCACTGCGCGGTGTCGTCAAGACCTTCGGCGCGACCCGGGCTGTGGACGGCCTCGACCTCGACGTGCCCACCGGCATCTGCCTGGGGCTGCTGGGGCCCAACGGGGCCGGCAAGTCGACCACCATGCGCATGCTCACCGGCCAGGCGATCGCCGACAGCGGCGAGATCCGGGTGCTCGGGTTCGACATCCCACGCGAGTCGAAACAGGCGCGAGCCCGGATGGGCGTCGTCCCGCAACGGGAGAATCTCGACGAGGAGCTCACCTGCCGGCAGAACCTCACCGTCTGGGCCACCTTGTTGCGGGTGTCGCGGCGCGGCCGTGACGCCGCAGTCGACGTCGCACTGGACGCGGCCCAGCTCGTCGACCGGGCCGACGCCAAGGTCTCGACGCTCTCCGGCGGAATGCGTCGACGGCTGCTCATCGCGCGGGCCCTCGTCCACAAACCGGCCCTGGTGCTCCTCGACGAGCCCACCGTCGGGCTCGACCCCCAGGTGCGCGGTGACATCTGGACCCTCATCGACCGGCTGCGCTCCGAGGGCGTCACCGTGCTGATGTCGACCCACTACATCGAGGAGGCCGAACGCCTCTGCGACGACGTCGCGGTCGTCTCGCACGGAAAGGTGATCGCGCGCGGCACGCCCTCCACCCTCGTCGCCGAGCACGCCGGCGTTGAGGCGCTGGAGCTCTACGGTCCCCCCGACCGGCTCGAACGGGTCGAGGCGCTCGTCGCGCCGTTGCGCTTCGCGACCCGGCGTACCGGACCCTCGGTGTCGATCCTGCGCGCCGAGGCCCTGCCCGCTCACCTGCTCGACGAGCTCGGCGACGGTGTACGCCGCCCCGCCAACCTCGAGGACGTCTTCGTGCTGCTCACCGGCGAGAGGTTGGAGAACTGATGGCGATCACCACGAAGAACGAACGTCTGCGTGCGATCGAGCTCACCGCCTTCGCCGGGGTGTTCACCCGCGAGACGACCCTGTTCCGTCGGGTCTGGCCCTCGACCACGTTCGGCAGCATCGTCGAGCCGACCATCAGCCTGATCGCGTTCGGCTTCGGGCTCGGCGCGCTCGTCTCGTCGGTGCAGGGCATCCCCTACATCCAGTTCGTCGGCACCGGCACCGTCGCGACCGCCGTGCTGTTCTCCTCGGTGTTCGCCGGCATGTTCGACACCTACGTGAAGCGCTTCTACATGAAGACCTATGACGGCATCCTGGCCACACCCGTCGACGTCCCCGAGCTCTTCATCGCCGAGGCGACCTGGATCGCGGTGAAGTCCGGCATCTACGGCTGCGCGCCACTGTTCATAGCGATGCTCTTCGGGCTGCCACCGTCGTGGGGGATGCTCGCGATCCCGTTCATCGGGTTCCTGACCGGGCTCGGCTTCGCCTTCATGGGGCAGTGGTTCTCCGGCATCGTGCCGAGCATCGACTCCTTCACCTACGTGCAGAGCGCGTTGGTCACCCCGCTGTTCCTCCTCGCCGGCATCTACTTCCCCCTCGACGGGCTCCCCCAGTGGGTGCAGACCTTGGCCCTGCTCAACCCGCTCTTCCACTGCGTCGAGCTGATCCGGGACGCGTGCTTCGGCTGGGAGCCGGCAGCTGCGCTCGGTCACGTCATGGCTCTCGTCGTGTTCGCCGCCATCATGGCGGCGCTGGCAGTGCGGGCGCTGCGCCGCAAGCTCATCGACTGAGCGGCCGGTCACCTTGTCAGACACCGACGCCGACGCCGTTCCGCCCGCCGTGCTCCGCGCGTTCGGCGCAGGGTCGGCGGCGGTACGGCTCGAGGGCGGTCAGGGTCGCAGCGTCCGGGTCGGCGACCGCGTCCTCAAGCCTGTGCTCGACGAGGACGAGTCGGCGTGGATCGCAACCCTGCTCGGTGACCTCGTGGTCGACGGCTTCCGGATCGGCCGTCCCGTTCCCGCCGTCGACGGCGGCTGGGTGGTCGAGGGCTGGGCCGCCTACGAGCACGAGGTCGGCGAGGCCGAGCCCGACGGTCGCTGGGACGAGGTGCTCGCGACGGGACGCCGGTTTCACACGGCCGTCTCACAGGTGCCGAGACCGGGGATGCTGGACCGGCGTACGCATCGGTGGGCTGTCGCCGACCGGGTCGCGTGGGGCGAGGCGGCGCTCGATGCGGTGCCCGACGTGGCCGTGGTGAACACGCGGCTCGAGCGGCTGCGCGCTCCGGTCGATGCGGTCGCGCAGCTGATCCACGGCGACCTCAGCGGCAACGTGCTGTTCGCCGACGGCCTCGACCCTGCGGTCATCGATGTGTCGCCGTACTGGCGCCCCACGGCCTACGCCGACGCGGTGGTGGTCGTCGACGCGGTCATGTGGTGGGGAGCCGACCCGTCCCTCCTCGACGTGGGTCGCGAGCTGCCCCACTGGCCCCAGCTGCTGCTGCGCGCCGTCCTGTTCCGGCTCGCCTCGCTCAACGGAAAGGCACGCGAGGACGGGCCGGAGTGCCTCGACCAGCTTGCGGCGTTCAGCCCCGTGGTGGCAGCCGTGGAGGCCGCAGTCCAGCAGACGACGTAGCGACTCAGCCCGGACGCGCCCTCAGATACTGGCTGGGCCAGCGGCCCTCGGCCCCGAGCTCGTGCGCGGCACGCAGCGGCCAACGCGGGTCTCGCAGGAGCTCGCGCGCAAGGAGCACGACATCGGCAGCCCCGTCGGCCACAAGGCGCTCGGCCTGCGGCGCCTCGGTGATCAGTCCGACGGCCCCCGTGGGCACGCCGGCATCGGAACGCACGCGAGCCGCGAACGGCGCCTGGTACGCCGGACCCACGGTGATCTGCTGACGCGGGTCGAGCCCGCCGCTCGACACGTCGACGAGGTCGACGCCGAGCGCAGCCGCGGCTCGAGCGAGCTCGACCGAGGAGTCGAGGTCCCAACCGCCGTCGACCCAGTCGGTCGCGGAGATGCGCAGCAGCAGCGGCCGTTCGGCCGGCCACACCTCGCGTACCGCGCCGATCACAGCGAGCGGGAAGCGCATCCGTCCGGCGAGGTCCCCGCCGTACTCGTCTCCCCGCAGGTTCGACAGCGGGGAGAGGAACTGGTGCAGCAGGTAGCCGTGGGCGGCGTGGATCTCCACCACGTCGACGTCGAGCGCGGCGGCGCGCCGGGTCGCAGCGACGAACGCCTCCAGCGTGCGTGCGAGGTCATCACCGGTCATCTCGCGTGGCCCGGCGTACCGCCCGAAAGCGACGGCCGACGGCGCGAGCGCCTCCCACCCGCCGCCGTCGGCCGGCACGGAGTCGCGCCCGCGCCAGGGGGCGTACGTCGACGCCTTGCGCCCGGCATGGCCGAGCTGGACACCGAACGGCGTCCCCTGCGCCCGCACGAACTCCACGACGGGGGCGAGCGCCTCGGCGTGCTGATCGGACCAGAGGCCGAGGTCCTCCGGCGAGATGCGGCCCTCGGGCAGCACCGCGGTCGCCTCGCTCAGGACCAGCCCGGCGCCGCCGGTGGCCAGTCCGCCGAGATGCACGAGGTGCCAGGCACCGGCGAGGCCGTCGATGCTGGAGTACTGGCACATGGGGCTCACCCACACCCGGTTGTCGAAGGTGAGGCCGCGCAACGTGAGCGGGGCGAACAGCGCGCTGGTCATGACTGGATCCTCCCCCGACGGGGCGATCGGCGCCTGAGGTGTGCCCGTCGGCCCGACGTGGCGCTCCCGGTCGTAGGCTCGTGACATGCCTGAGTTCGCGTACACCGACCTGCTGCCGCTCGGCCCCGACGAGACGCCGTACCGGCTGCTCACCACCGAGGGCGTCTCGGTCGTGGAGGCCGCCGGTCGCACGTTCCTCCAGGTCGAGCCCGAGGCGCTGCGGCTGCTCACGACGACAGCGATCCGCGACATCCAGCACCTGCTCCGCCCCGGGCATCTCGCGCAGCTCGCGTCGATCCTCGATGACCCCGAGGCCAGCCCGAACGACCGTTTCGTCGCCCTCGACCTGCTCAAAAACGCCAACATCGCGGCCGGCGGTGTCCTGCCGATGTGCCAGGACACCGGCACGGCGATCGTGATGGGCAAGCGCGGCCAGCAGGTGCTGACTCCCGGCGATGACGAGCGGGCGATCAGTCAGGGCATCTACGACGCCTACACCACACTCAACCTGCGCTACTCGCAGATGGCGCCGCTGACCATGTGGGACGAACGCAACACCGGTGACAACCTGCCCGCACAGATCGAGCTGTACGCCGACACCACCCCGGGTCACGAGAACACCTACAAGTTCCTCTTCATGGCCAAGGGTGGCGGCTCCGCCAACAAGTCGCTGCTGTTCCAGGAGACGAAGGCAGTCCTCAACCCGACCGCGATGCGTACGTTCCTCGACGAGAAGCTGCGTTCGCTGGGCACCTCAGCGTGTCCGCCGTATCACCTCGCGATCGTCGTCGGCGGCACGTCCGCCGAGTACGCGCTCAAGACCGCGAAGTACGCGAGCGCCCGCTACCTCGACACGCTCCCGACCTCGGGATCGGCTGGGGGACATGCCTTCCGCGACCTCGAGATGGAGGCCGAGGTGCTCGCGATGACCCGCGAGTTCGGCATCGGGGCTCAGTTCGGAGGCAAGTACTTCTGCCACGACGTGCGGGTGATCCGGCTCCCGCGTCATGGGGCCTCGTGTCCCGTCGCGATCGCGGTGTCGTGCTCGGCCGACCGGCAGGCCCTCGGCAGGATCACGCCTGAGGGAGTGTTCCTCGAGGAGCTCGAGCGTGACCCTGCGCACTACCTCCCCGACGTGACCGACGACCACCTCGACGACGACGTCGTGCACGTCGACCTGTCACGGCCGATGGCGGAGATCCGCGCGGAGCTCAGCAAGTATCCGGTCAAGACCCGACTCTCGCTCAACGGCCCGCTCGTCGTGGCGCGCGACATCGCGCACGCACGGATCAAGGAGCTGCTCGACGCCGGCGAGCCGATGCCGCAGTACCTACGCGACCATGCGGTCTACTACGCGGGTCCGGCGAAGACACCGGTGGGCATGGCCTCGGGTTCGTTCGGCCCCACGACCGCCGGCCGGATGGATGCCTATGTGGACCAGTTCCAGCGGGCCGGCGGCTCGATGGTCATGCTGGCCAAGGGAAATCGCAGCACGGCAGTGACCGATGCATGCCGCGCCAACGGCGGCTTCTACCTCGGCTCGATCGGCGGTCCTGCCGCCCGGCTCGCGCAGGACTGCATCACCCATGTCGAGGTGATCGACTTCCCCGAGAACGGCATGGAGGCGGTCTGGAAGATCGAGGTGCGCAACTTCCCGGCGTTCGTCGTCGTCGACGACAAGGGCAACGACTTCTTCGCCGAGACCCTGCGCCCGATCGCTACGACGATCCCCGTCGGACGCCCGCACGACTGACACCGGCTCACGACGAAGGCCCCGTCCAGCGGACGGGGCCTTCGTCGTCGGCGAGTGGTGCGGTGGGATCAGTACCAACCCCGGCGCTGGAACTGCTTCCAGGCGCCGCACGGTGTGCCGTAACGATTGTTGACGTAGCCGAGGCCCCACTTGATCTGGGTGGCTGGGTTGGTGCGCCAGTTCGGACCGGCCTTGGCCATCTTGCTGCCGGGGAGCGCCTGCGGGATGCCGTGCGCACCGCTGCGGCGGTTGTGCGAGGTCTGGCTCCAGCCGCTCTCGCGGTGCCACAGCTTCACCAGGCAGGTGTACTGCGCGGTGGTCGTCCACTTGTACTTCCACGCCATGTAGGTCTTGGCGAACCACTGGCTGTAGGCCTTGGTGCCGACGCGGTGGGGCGAGATGGCGTAGCGGCTCGTGGTCCGGGAGGCAGCGACGGTCGCCGTGGCCGGGGTCGCGGGCGCTGTGGTCGTCGACCCCACGACGGAAGCGACTCCGGTCGCGGTGAGGGCACCCACGAGCGAGCCCGTGGAGGCCGGAACCGTGCCGGCTGCGTTGGCTGTGACCGACAGTGAGACCGGTCCGACCATGGCGAGGGTGCCGAATGCCAGGGTCGCTGCTGCGACCACGGCGGTGCGGCGTCCCCGGGGGGGATGCAGTTCGATGACGCTCACGAGCAGTCCTTCGTCGGGCGGTGGCGCTCCGGACGCCGCCGCACTCCCACCCCTCGCGCGGGTCCGACGGCACGCGAACCGGAGGAGTCTCCGTGCGCGTCGGACAGCTGGCCCCACTCGGGCATCGACACCAGGTCGATCGGGGCGGCGTACGACGTCGGACGGCGATCGACTTCCAGGAACCGATCGGCCCACCGTGCGGAGCTGCCCCGAGATTCCCGAAGGACCCGGAGCGGCGGGCTCGTCCGACCCCGGACGCGGGGTCGTCTAGGCCTCCACCCTGCCCACAGTGCACGGCGCTGCGCGACTCCGTGCCCCGATACTCATCCTCACGTAGAGGGATTGTCCACAGTTAAACGGCGTCCAATCATGACAAAACGGACATGCCGTGTGACCGGCGCCACACCGGTCGGCACTCGTCCGACGATCGTCCCGGACGACCGGCGGGGTCGAACGCGCGCTGATCGACGCGACGTCGCGAACTGATGTCCGGCGTCAGACGGGCAGGTCTTCGAGCATCTCGGTGACCAGGGCGGCGATGGGGCTGCGCTCGCTGCGCGTCAGCGTGACGTGCGCGAACAGCGGATGACCCTTGAGCTTCTCGGTGACCGCCACGATGCCGTCGTGCCGGCCGACCCGCAGGTTGTCGCGCTGCGCGACGTCGTGGGTCAGCACGACCCGGGAGTCGCGACCGATGCGCGAGAGCACAGTCAGCAGCACGTTGCGCTCGAGGGACTGAGCCTCGTCGACGATGACGAACGCGTCGTGCAGCGAGCGACCGCGGATGTGCGTGAGCGGCAGCACCTCGAGCATCCCGCGGTCGACGATCTCCTCGACGACCTCCTGGGTCGTGAGGGCGCCGAGGGTGTCGAAGACAGCCTGGCCCCAGGGCGACATCTTCTCGCTCTCGTTGCCCGGCAGATAGCCGAGATCCTGACCGCCGACGGCGTACAACGGACGGAAGACGATCACCTTGCGATGCTGACGGCGCTCGAGCACCGCTTCGAGCCCAGCGCAGAGGGCGAGGGCCGACTTGCCGGTGCCGGCACGGCCGCCCAGCGAGACGATGCCGACCTCGGGGTCGAGGAGCAGGTCGAGCGCGACCCGCTGCTCGGCGCTGCGACCGTGCAGGCCGAATGCCTCCCGGTCGCCGCGCACCAGTCGCACCGCCTTGTCCGGTGTGACCCGGCCGAGCGCGCTCCCGCGCTCGGACACGAGCACGAGCCCGGTGTGGCACGGGAGATCGCGGGCCGCCTCGAGATCGATGCGGTCCTCCTCGTAGAGCCGGTCGACGTCGGTTCCCGGGACGTCGAGCTCGGTCATCCCGGTCCAACCGCTCTCGACGGCGAGCTCGGCGCGGTACTCCTCGGCGGCGAGCCCGACTGCGGACGCCTTGACCCGCATCGGCAGGTCCTTGCTCACCAGCACGACATCGCGGCCATCGGCGGCCAGGTTGCGCGCGACCGCGAGGATTCGAGTGTCGTTGTCACCGAGTGCGAAGCCGTTGGGCAGCGCGGAGGTGTCACTGTGGTTGAGCTCGACGCGCAGGGTCCCGCCGTGGTCGCCGACGGGCATCGGATCGTCCAGACGGCCGTGCTCGATCCGCAGGTCGTCGAGCAGCCGCAGGGCCTGCCGCGCGAAGTAGCCCAGCTCCGGGTGGGAACGCTTGGCCTCGAGCTCGATGATCACCACGACCGGGATCACGACCTCATGCTCCGCGAACCGGACGAGGGCGCGCGGGTCGGACAGCAGCACCGACGTGTCGAGCACATAGGTGCGCACGTCAGGTGCGGTGGTGGACGAGGATCGACGACGAGCGTTGGGCACAGGGGCCTCCCCGAGTGCGGGCCCCGCGGGCGGGGGCCCGGATGACTGCGACGGTAGGCCCGACGCGACAGGGAATCCCGGCGCCACGCCGGGCGCGACGGGCGCCGGGTCGTGAACATCGGGTGACGGGCGATCGGCAACCCTAGAGGCGGACGCCGAGGCCGGCCCCGTGGGTCGGCTCAGTTGCCGAAGCGACGGCCGCGAGCGGCGTACGCGCGCAGGGCCCGGAGGAAGTCGACCTTGCGGAAGTCGGGCCAGTGGGCTTCGCAGAAGTAGAACTCCGAGTGTGCGCTCTGCCAGAGCAGGAACCCGGAGAGCCGCTGCTCACCCGAGGTGCGGATGACCAGGTCGGGGTCGGGCTGGCCGGCGGTGTAGAGGTGCTCGGCGATGTGCTCGACGTCGACGACGGAGGCGAGGTCGTCGAGGCTCGTGCCGAGCGACGAGTGCTCGGCGAGCAGTGCGCGCACAGCGTCGACGACCTCGCGCCGTCCGCCGTACCCGACCGCGACGTTGACCAGAAGACCGGGGCGAGCCTCGGTGTCGAGCTCCGCCTGCTTGAGAACCTTCGAGGTGTGGCCCGGCAGCAGGTCGAGCGCGCCGACGGGGTGGATCCGCCAGTCGCCGTGAGCCGAGAGGTCGCAGACCGTCTGCTCGATGATCCCGAGCAGCGGCTCGAGCTCCGCAGGCGTCCGTGCGAGGTTGTCGGTGGAGAGCAGCCACAGGGTGACCACCTCGACCCCGACCTCCTCGCACCAGCCGAGGAAGTCCTCGATCTTCTGCGCACCCGCGCGGTGCCCGTCGGCTGAGCTGTTGCCCTGCACCGCCGCCCAGCGCCGGTTGCCGTCGAGGATCACGCCGACATGGCGAGGGATCCGTTCCGGGTCGAGCGAGGCTGAGATCCTCCGGGCGTACGCGCCGTACACGAGGTCCGACAACGCCACGACTTCCTCACCTCCACTCCGTAGCCGGCACGCCGGCACGACCCTACTCGGGCCAGGCTGGTCGGTTGACTGTGTCGTCGACTCCTCGACCGGGGGCGGTAGAGGTCACAGCGGCGGGGCTGGCGAACCTACGCTTGCGTAAGTTACTGTGGCGTAATGAACGAGAGCAGGACGTCTCCCAGTCAGGACCTCACCTCAGCCGTCGACGCGAGCACGGTGGGTGAACCGTCGATGGTCGGCCCGGGCACCGAGGGGGCGTACGTCGCGGCGCCTGCCGACGAGGGACAGGGCCCACTGGCGCCGCTGGTGCCGCACCTGCGCGGGTGGCTGCACGCGGTGATGGCGCCGATCGCCGTCGTGTGCGGCATCGTCCTGGTCGCGCTCTCACCACCGGAGTACCGCGGGGCGGCAGCGCTCTACAGCGCCACGGCGATCCTGCTCTTCGGCACCAGCGCGGTGTATCACCGCTTCCGCTGGAGCCCGCGCACCAAGGTGATGCTCAAGCGGCTCGACCACTCCAACATCTTCCTGATCATCGCCGGGTCCTACACCCCGTTCGCGGTCGTGCTGCTCCCGCCCGACCAGGCCCGAACCCTGCTGCTGCTCGTCTGGGGCGGAGCCCTGGCCGGTGTGCTCTTCCGCGTGTTCTGGGTCGGCGCGCCACGATGGCTCTACACACCGATCTACATCGCGCTCGGCTGGGTCGCACTGTTCTACCTCCCCGCGTTCTGGGCCGAGGGCGGCGCCGCGGTCGTCATCCTGCTCGCGGCCGGCGGCCTGTTCTACTCCGCGGGCGGCGTGGTCTACGCGCTAAAACGCCCCAACCCCTCGCCGACCTGGTTCGGCTTCCACGAGGTCTTCCACGCACTCACCCTGCTGGGGTTCATCACCCAGTACATAGCCGTCTCACTGGTGCTGTACGGCGCTTCCTGACCGGATCAGACGAGAGTGGGGGGGGGCCGCGGTGCCGCCCCCCCC
>JANMMN010000058.1:0-29068 GCA_031373405.1 Actinomycetes bacterium | reverse complement strand
CAGCTCGGCCCGGTGCGGTCGGGTCACGGACAGCCGCATGCAGGTGGAGCCGACGAGCGCGACGCACCCCACTGCCGCGCCGACCGCGCAGAGCAGGTCCTGGAGCCGCGGCGAGGCGCTGGCGCGCAGAGCAGCACCGATCAGCACGATCGCGACCGAGCCGGCGACCACCTCCGTGGTCACCCGGCGCTTGGCCCGCAGGACCAGCGACTGGTCGTGCGGCAGCGATGCCATCCACAGCGCCCCCGAGCCGTCCAGCGACAGGGCGTTGACACCGAAGAGCAGGGCGGCACCCGACGCGACCAGGGGCGGCAGGAGCACGATCGAGGACCACGGCAGGCTCGCCATCAGCGCAGCCAGGACCGGGAGCACGGCCAGCACGAGAAGCCCGCGCCGCAGCGGCGGAGACCGCCACACCGAGGCGCGGTCGGTGCGGACGAGGGTGCGGTAGACGCCAGGCGGCGCGTCGCGCCGGGCGATCGGCCTGGCGAGGAGGCCGTCGCTGCTCAGGTCCCCCGGGCGACGCAGCGCCCACGTCGCCGTGCGCACGGTCGCGAGGTAGCCGAGGAACGCAAGCCCCACGAGAGCCCCCGTCTGCGGGAGCCACCCGAGCAGGTCCGCGGCACCGGCGCGGTCCTGCACCCCCGCGACCCACCGGGTCGGGAGCAGGTCCAGGACCTCCGTGACGCGGTCGGCCCGCACGATCGACACGGCGGCGGCGACGCCGGACGCCTGGATCAGCCACGCCGCCCATCGACCCGCCCGCGTCCGTCGGACGCCGACGAGCAACCAGCCCAGCGCCTGCCCGGCGGTGGTGCACACGGCAAGGAACGCGAGCAGCACCGCCCAGGGCAGCACCGGCCCTCCCGGCCCCCGGATCGCGTACGCGGTCGCCATGGACAGGACGAGCACCTGGAGGTACCACGCGATGTTGAGCGGCGAGAGCACGAGAGACATGCGCACGAGCGTCGAGACCCGGACGGGGTACGCCACGAGCTCGGCCTCCGGGAGGATCTCGTAGCCGCCGCCGGCAGTCGCCGGAGCCACGATGCAGAGCACGGCGAAGACGAGCAGGCCGGCGGGGAGGATGGCCCGGACCTCCCCGGTGCGGTCGAACGGGCCTTGGAGCAGGTCGGCGACAGCGACCCCTGATGAGAGTGGCCGTCCGAGCGGCGCAGCGGCCGGGGCCAGCACGGCCAGGACGGCCAGCGACACAGCGGCGATGCACAGGATCAGCAGGCCAACCCGGACCCGATGATCGCGGATCATGCTCCAGCGCAACGAGAGCAGGGCTCGGACCTGACCCGGCGCTGCCGTCGTCATGTGAGCAGCTCGCGGTAGCGGGCTGCACCGGACTCGCCGTCGAGCTCCGACGCACGAGATGTGGACACGACCCGTCCGGCCCGCAGCACGACCGCGTCGTCGCACGCCTGCACGGCGAGGTGCAGCAGGTGGGTCGACACGAGGACCGCGGCGCCGCGCTCGCGGGTTCGCCGTACCTCCTCCAGAGTCGCGTCGACTCCGAGCGGGTCGACCCCGTCGAACGGCTCGTCGAGCAGGAGGACCGCGGGCTCGTGGAAGGCCGCGAGGAGCACCGAGAGCCGCCGACCCATGCCGTGGGAGAAGCCGGCCGTCACCCGGTCGGAGGCGTCAACGAGGTCGAAGCGGTCGAGCAGGTCGTGCGCCCTCGCCTCCCAGCCTGGGGCCATCCCCCGCAGCCGCGCAGCCAGCTGCAGATGCTCCCACGGCGTGGCCCGGGGGATCAGCCCCCCGACGTCGGGGCAGTAGCCGACGACCTCGCGGGCCCGCCGCGGCTCCGCGACGGCGTCGACTCCCGCGACGCTCACGGATCCGCGCGACGGGGGCAGCACGCCACCGAGGACCCGCAACGTCGTGGACTTGCCAGCACCGTTGCGGCCGACGAGCGCGACGGACCCGCCCGCCTCGACCCGCAGGTCGACGCCGTCGACTGCGTGCACGTTGCCGAAGGCGACGCCCAGGTCGTGGACGTCGACCTGCGCGCTCATCGCTCCTCCGCCACGGTCATCCCCACGATCCTGCCCTGTGCCCGCACGATCGGCCTCCGCTACGGCGTCGCGACCACCCGCTCGGGTCAGGAGTAGAGCCGATCGACGTCGGTGGCGTACTGATCCATCACGACGCCGCGCCGCAGCTTCATCGAGGGGGTGAGCTCGCCGCTGTCCTCGGTCCAGTCGGTCGCCAGGATGCGGAAGCGACGGACGGACTCGGCCGCCGAGACTGCCTTGTTGGCGCCGTCGACGGCCTCCTGCACGGCTGCGAGCAGCTCAGGGTCGTCGACGAGTGACTCCACCGTCGCGTCCGCGGACTTACCGTTCTGCGCCTTCCAGGCGGGGAAGGAGTCGGCATCGATGGTCACGAGCGCGGCGATGTACGGCTTGTTGTCGCCGACGACCATGCACTGGCTGACCAGCCAGCTCGACCGGATGCGGTCCTCGAGGACGGCAGGGGCGACGTTCTTCCCGCCGGCAGTCACGAGGATCTCCTTCTTGCGACCCGTGATGGCGAGGTAGCCCTCGTCGTCGAGCGCTCCGAGGTCACCGGTGTGGAACCAGCCGTCGGCGTCGAGCACCTCGGCAGTGGCCGCCTCGTTGCGCCAGTAGCCGCGGAAGATGTGCGGTCCGCTGAGCAAGACCTCACCGTCGTCGGCGATCCGCACCGCGGCACCGGGGAAGGGGCGACCGACCGTGCCGACCTTGATCAGGGTGGGCCGGTTGACCGTGGTGGCACCGGCGGTCTCCGTAAGGCCGTAGCCCTCGAGGATCGTCAGGCCGATCCCGCGGAAGAAGTGGCCGAGACGCGTGCCGAGCGGTGCCCCGCCGGACACGGCCCACGCCACGCGCCCGCCCATCGCATCGCGCAGCTTGGAATAGACGAGCTTGTCGAAGACGGCATGCTGCAGCCGGAGGCCGATTCCGGCGCCGCCCCCACCGAGCGCCTCGCTGTAGGCGATGGCCACGGCCGTGGCGCGGTCGAAGATCGCGCCCTTGCCCCCCGCGATCGCCTTCTGCTGGGCGCTGTTGAAGACCTTCTCGAACACGCGTGGCACAGCGAGGAGGAAGGTCG
Organism: Actinomycetes bacterium; assembly: GCA_031373405.1. Classification (GTDB taxonomy): domain Bacteria; phylum Actinomycetota; class Actinomycetes; order S36-B12; family CAIYMF01; genus Longivirga. Next base: position 25,963 of record JANMMN010000058.1, on the reverse strand, counting down.
GCCGGAACTCGGCGAGATCGCCGAGGAGGTTGGTGACGTCGGCGGTGTGCGCGAGCCGCACCCGGCCGTGGATGCAGGCGATCTGGATGATCCGGCCGAACACGTGCGCCAGCGGCAGGAAGAGCAGGGTCGAGGCGCCCGCCGCCTCGAACACCTCCGGCGTCGCGGCGACCACGTTCTCGGCCTCGAAGGCGAAGTTGCGGTGGGTGAGCTCGCAGCCCTTCGGTCGACCGGTGGTGCCCGAGGTGTAGATGATCGTCGCGAGGTCGTCGGGGGACACCGCGAGACGTCGTTGCTCGAGCTCGTCGTCCGCGACGTCCGAGCCCGCCTGCTCGAGCGTGTCGAGGTCGCCGTGGTCGATGACGAACCGATGGCGTACGCCGCCGAGCGCGTCGGCCACCTCGTCGTAGAGAGCGACATGCTTGTCGTTCTCGAGGATCGCAGCCACCGCGCCGGAGTCCGAGAGGATCCACTGGACCTGCTCGGCGGAGCTGGTCTCGTAGATCGGGACGGTCACACCGCCGGCGAACCAGATCGCGTAGTCGCACAGCGTCCACTCGTAGCGCGTGCGCGACATCAGCCCGACCCGGTCTCCCGCCTCGATCCCCGAGGCGAGGAGACCCTTCGCGACCCGGCGTACCTCGTCGAGGAACGTTGCGGCCGTGACGTCCTGCCACTGCGAGCCGACCCGGCGGGCGAGGACCACGCTCGACGGATGCGACGTGGCGTGAGCCACCACGTCGTCGGTGAGGCGTGCGGCGGGCTCGGACACCAGGGCCGTCTCGTGGATCTCGCGCATCGTCGTCCTCCAGCTCGGATCGGTGGCTCACCGTACGTCGCCGGCGCTCTCGCCGGGCAGGTCTGCACCGCCCCGTCGTGTCGCCGGTCTGCCAGGATCGTCTGCGTGCCGACGGTGGACCTCGTGGACGAGACGTTCGTCGTCGTCGACCGCGCCGTCCTGGCGACGCTCGTGGCCGACGCCACCCGTTGGCAGGCCTGGTGGCCGGAGCTCACCCTCACGGTCTTCATGGACCGCGGTGCGGACGGGATGCGCTGGTCGGCCGCCGGGGAGTGGGTCGGGTCGCTCGAGCTCTGGCTCGAACCGGTCGGGGACGGGGTCCTCGTCCATCACTACGCCCGCCTCGACCCGGTCGGCCGCGACGGCCGTCCCCTGCCACCGCCTGTGGACCCGGCGGGGTGGCGACGGGCGGCTCGGTCGCGGGCGGCCCGTGCCCGGGCGTGGAAGCGCACGATCTGGGCCCTCAAGGACGAGCTCGAGCAGGGGCGAGCGGTCGGCACGCCACGCGACCCGCTCGCCTGAACGGCCAGTCAAGGACCCGCGCCGTTGTGCCGATGACCTGACCGTGCCGATCGATACCCGTTGCCCCGCCTGCTCCGCCGCGGTCCCCTCCAGGGCGGCCTGGTGCTCTCTGTGCCATGCCGAGCTACGCGGGCGCACGGCAACGAACCCGACCTCCGTCGACGTCGTGCCCTCCGGACGAACCACCGGCCCCACGACCGCCGCGCGTCCCGCCTCGGCGTCAGCGCGCAGTGCGGCCGAGTACGACGCGCACGAGGCCGCGGCCGAGCTCTCGGCGTACGCGACCGAGCCGCTCGCCGACACGGACGACCGTGACTCCGACGACGCCGACCACGAGCCGGTGGGTCGGCACAGCCGCCGCGATCCGGCGCCGGAGCGACCGGTTCGTCGCGAGCCTGGTCCCGCGAGCCAGCCTGGCGGGCGCCGGGCCGTGCGTGGGGCGCCGTCGACGTCGTCGCTCGCGACGTTGGAGCTCGACGGAGTCGTGATCCCCCAGGGCCAGGTGGTCTCCCCCGAAGAGGCCGAGGCGCTCGCGGACCAGCTCATCGCCCGGCTCGCCCTGAGCGAGCCGCGCCCCCGAGTCCTCGACCCGTCGGACATCCCTGGCGGTCGGTGGACTCTCGTCGGCGGCGGCATGGCCGCCGTCCTCGCCCTGCTTCTCGTCGTGTTCACCGTGCTCGGCGCCGTGCTCGACCGCTGACCCAGCGGGCCGTACCCGAGCGGCACGCCTAGGGTCGTCCTCGTGCGGGTCCATGTCGTCAGTGACGTCCACGGCAGCGCCGAGGCCCTGGCCCGAGCCGCTGACGGTGCGGATGCGCTGTTCTGCCTCGGCGACCTCGTCCTCTTCCTCGACTACGACGACGCGTCCCAGGGGATCTTCGCCGAGATCTTCGGTCCCGCGAACGCGGCCCGGTTCGTGGCGCTGCGGACCGAGGGGCGCTTCGCCGAGGCCCGCGCGTGGTCCGCCGGCCTCTGGGACGAGGTAGTAGAGCGCGAGGGTCGGGACCGCCACGAGATCCTCGAGTCGAAGGTGCGCGAGCAGTACGCCGAGCTCTTCGCCGCCATGCCGACACCGTCGTACCTCACCTACGGCAACGTCGACGTGCCACGGTTCTGGGCCGACTACCTGCGTCCCGGGCAGACCGTGCTCGACGGAGAGGTGACCGAGATCGACGGCATGCGCGTCGGGTTCGTCGGGGGCGGCCTCATCAGCCCGATGCGTACTCCGTACGAGATCGACGAGGAGACCTACGCCGCCAAGGTGGCCGCCCTCGGCGAGGTCGACATCCTCTGCGCCCACATCCCGCCGGCACTGCCCGAGCTCACCTACGACGTCGTCGCGCGACGGTTCGAGTACGGCAGCCGAGCGATCCTCGAGCACGTGCTCGAGACCCAGCCGCGGCTCGTGCTCTTCGGCCACGTGCACCAGCCGTTGGTGCGCCGGGCCAGGATCGGGCGCACCGAGTGCATCAACGTCGGGCACTTCCGGGCCGGGCACACGCCGTTCTCGCTGTCATGGTGAGCGGCGACGAGCCGCGTGCCGGAGTAGGGTCCGCCGCATGGCAGATCGCACCGAGTCCAGCATCGTCATCTCCGCGCCGCGCGACCGGGTGATGGGCGTCATCGCGGACATCGCGAGCTACCCCGAGTGGAGCGACGGGGTGAAGACCGTCGAGATCCTCAGCGAGTTCGAGGACGGCCGTCCCGGAGACGCGCGGTTCGTCGTCGACGCCGGCGCGATCAAGGACACCTACGAGCTCGAGTACGACTGGGCCGACGACAACTCCTCCGTCACGTGGAAGCTCACCAAGGGCCAGATGATGAAGGCGCTCGACGGCGCCTACGAGCTCACCGACAACGGCGACGGCACCACCACCGTGGTCTACAAGCTCGCGGTCGACGTGAGCATCCCGATGATCGGCCTGATCAGGCGCAAGGCCGAGAAGGTCATCGTCGACACCGCGCTCAAGGGGCTCAAGGACCGCGTCGAGATGTGACGGCGCACGCCCGATAGGTTCGACTCGTGCGCGTGCTCCTGGTCGTCGGCAAGGGCGGGGTCGGCAAGACGACCCTTGCCGCCGCGACCGCGCTCGCCGCGGCCCGGGCCGGCTCGCGCACCCTGGTCGTGAGCACCGACCCGGCGCACTCGCTCACCGACGCCCTCGGGCTCACCGGCGGCACCGGTCGCACGGGGGAGTGGCGCGCGGCAGCCACCCCGATGCGCGTGCCGGACGCTCCGGGGCACCTCGACGTCATGCAGATCGACACCCGGGCGCGTCTCGACGAGTCGTGGGGCACGCTGCGCCGAATGGTCGGCGGGTTGCTCGCCGGTGTCGGTGTCGACCCCCTCGTGGCCGAGGAGATCGCGACCGTGCCAGGTGCGGAGGATGTCCTCGCACTGCTCGAGGTCGGCCGGGTCGCCCCGGGCTACGACGCCGTCGTGATCGACTGCGCGCCGACCGCGGAGACGCTGCGACTCCTCGCGCTCCCTGAGGCCGTCGACCGCCTCGTCCGGCGCGGGTTCCCGCTCGACGGTCGCATCGCTCGCCTCGTGAGCGCGCGCGGGATCGCGCCCGGGGCCGCCGACGCACTCGATGCTCTCGACGCGCTGAGCCGCGCACTGCTCGAGGTGCGGGCCCTGGTCACCGGCCCGGACGCCTCGGTGCGCCTCGTCACGACCCCGGAGCGGGTCGTCCTCGCCGAGACCCACCGCGCGCGGACGACCCTGGCCATGCTCGGCCACCACGTCGACGGAGTGGTGGTCAACCGGGTCGCGGTCGGCGACGAGTGGCCGCCGGGGCTGGTACGCCGGCATCGCGACGGTCTCATCGCTGCACGCGAGCGCTTCGACTCGCTGCCGGTGCGCTTCGCGGCGTACACCGACGACGAGCCACTGGGCATCGACGCGCTGCTCGACCTGGCCGACACGGTGCTCGCCGGGGCCGACCCGCTCGACCTCGGCGCGAGCCGGGCCACGAGCGCGGTGCATGCCGACGGTGACAGGTGGCTCTTCGACGTCGCGGTGCCGGGGGCGGAGCCCGACGACGTCGCCGTCTCGGTCACCGACGCGGGCGACCTGGTCGTGGAGCTCGGACCGCACCGCCGGGTCATCGAGCTGCCCTCCGTGCTTCGTCGCTGTGAGGTCTCGGGTGCCTCCCTCGATCTCACCGACCAAGGCCGGGTGGTGCGGGTGCGCTTCGAGCGCGACCGCGACCACTGGTCGGTCGGGGCGAGCACATGAGCGCCGACGAGGGCCGCGCGGGCCAGGAGGCAGCCCGGCTCGTGGCCGCAGCCCAGGACTGGTTGCGCACCTCCGCGCCGCACCTCGCTCCCGTTGGGGAGGACGGCGAGCCGTGCTCCTGCCCGATCTGTCGTGCCGTCGTCAGCCTGCGCGAGGCCGACCCGGACTCCGTGGCGCGCTGGGTCGATGCTGCCGTCGTCGGGATGTCGGCCGCGCTCACCCAGGTGGCGGCCGCAGCCTCGGACCTCGCGGCGCAGGCGCGCGACGTGGCGACGCCGGACGAGACGGTCGAGGGCGACGAGGGCAGGCCCGGCGGGGACTCCTCGCCCGCGCCGGCCACGCCTGAGGACGCGACAGGGCACGATGGTCCCCGCGGGATCCGCCGGATCCCGCTCGAGCACGGACTGGGTCCCGATCTGCCCTGAGGTCCGCACCCGTCATCCGACTGCCGTCCCGTCCCGGAGGCCACCCGCATGAGCGTCACGATCGGCGTCGACATCGGGGGAACGAAGATCGCCGGCGGTCTGGTCGACGAGACCGGCACCGTGCTCGCCCGGGCCCGTCGCGACACCCCGGCCCGGTCCTCCGGCGGCATCGTGGAGTCGATCGTCGAGGTGGTGCGCCAGCTCGTGAACGAGGCGGCCACCGGCGGCGTCGGCGTGGTCGAGGCGGTGGGGCTCGGAGCGGCCGGGTTCGTCGACGAGACCCGCTCGATCGTGCGCTTCGCGCCCAACGTCGACTGGAAGGAGGAGCCCCTCGGCGCCCAGGTGAGCGCCGGGTGCGGGCTCCCCGTGGTCGTCGAGAACGACGCCAACGCCGCGGCGTGGGGCGAGTTCCGGTTCGGTGCCGGGCGGGGCACGCACGCCATGGTGGCCGTCACGGTCGGCACCGGCATCGGCGGCGGCATCATCCAGCGCGACCAGCTCGTCCGTGGCTCGTTCGGCATGGCGGCCGAGTTCGGTCACCTCGTCCGGGTGCCGGACGGTCGGCTGTGCGGCTGTGGCAAGCGCGGCTGCTGGGAGCAGTACGCCAGCGGCAACGCCCTGCTCCGTAAGGCGCGCGACCTCGCCGCCGAGCGCCGGACCGAGGCCGCGGTCCTGCTCTCCCTCGGCGACGGCACACCTGAGGGCGTCACGGGCAAGCACGTCACCGACGCCGCGCGGGAAGGTGACCCGGTGGCGCTAGAAGCCTTCGCCCGGATCGGTCGCTGGCTCGGCACGGGACTCGCCGACGTCGCCGCGCTGCTCGACCCCGAGCTCTTCGTCATCGGCGGCGGAGTCTCCGAGGCCGGCGACCTGCTGCTCACGCCGACGCGCGCAGCCTTCGAGGACGCCCTTGTGGCTCGCGACCACCGACCGGTCGCCCGCGTGGTCTCCGCCCAGCTCGGCAACGACGCCGGACTGGTAGGCGCCGCCGACCTGGCCCGAGACCTCAGCGCCTGAGCGCGACGTGCTCGGTCGCTCGCTCGACAGCAGTCGTGCCGTCAGTTCCAGAGGGACGTGAACCCGACACATTTCTGGTCGGTGAACGCGCACGGTGTCGCGTTGTTCCCTGGGTAGTTCGACACGGAGTAGTTCACCCAGCGGAACTGGATGTGGTCCATCGGGGAACCGTTGGGCTGGAGCGGGACCAGCCCCGAATAGGTGGTCGTGGTCGTGGTGATGGTCACGGCAGCCGCTGTCACCGCCTTCTTCGCTTGAGCGCTCAGTGTGACCGTGGTCGGTGACGTCAGCGTCACGACTGTGGCGTCAAGTGGGTTTGGGCCATTGCCCGCGCCCGCGACGCTGACCGTGATGACGACGTTCGGGTTGGCGACGGTCGGGAAGAGTCCGCTCGCGATGGTCAGCACGTTGCTGTTGTTGGCCATCGTCCCGGTCGTGGTCTGTGTCGTGACGGTGGTCGACGTGGTCCCGACCGGGTTCACCCAGCAGTCACTCTGGAGCCCGGTCGCGAGGTCGATGTTGTACGTGGTGTTGGCGTACCTGACCCCGCAGATCCGCACCGTCGCCAGGCCGACCGCGTTGAACGAGGCGTTGTTTCCGCTGCCGGGGTTGAAGCCCGACACACTCGGGAAGAGCACGACCTTGCCCACCAGGTTGGTGAAGGCGTTGTCCAGACCTGAGGAGCCGCTGACCCCTGGATCAGCCGGGAGCAGGGGGTTGGGGATCGTCACAGGGTTGGGGTATCCGAGCAGCGTCCACGCCGCCAGGTCGCCGGCGGGGTTGGACCCCCCGTTGAAGTCGACCCCGCCCCAGTTGCCGCTCGCGGTGCTGTTGCAGGGGCCCGCCTGCGTGTCGATCCCGGTAGCGAAGGTGGTGTTGAGGGCCGAGGCAGCCGCGAGCACGGTGCTGTCGCAGATCGCCCACGGGCGCAGGCCCCCGGCGCTCAACGTGCGCTGGTAGCGAGCAACCGCATAGGACCCGGGGTTGATCTCGGTGATGCCGATGATCCCGGCCAGCGATGTCGGCACCGCGCGACTGTTGTCGACCCGGACTTCGACCGCGTCTGCGGTCGGGCACGTCACGGTGGCGCTCACCACCGGCTCGCTCACCCCGGACTTGTTGTTGGCGGTGTTGTAGGCGTCGGCGGTGGTCTTCGCCAACGTGTTGGCGGAGATCGAGTTGAGGAGCGCCTGGGTGCAGGCCTGACCTCGTGGGATCGCCTCGCCGACCTTCGCCACAGCTGCGAGCACCGCGGCGTCGGCCGCGACCGACTGCTGGCGGGCCACGGCGTACGCGTTGCCGATGTCGACGGCGAACGCGGCGAGGACGAGCAGCAGCGTGGACAGGAGCGCCACCATCACCGCGACGGCCCCCCGGTCGTCGCGAGGCTGCCGTGGCGTCAGAAGTTGAACTCGCATCGGTACACCGCCTTGGAATTCAGTGTCAGTGAGGTCGGGAACGGGGGGAACGCGACAGGGAGCGCCGACACGTATCTGACCTCGACGATGATCCCGCGAGCCGTGTTGGTGGCCGTGTTGAAGCTTCCGACGCAGGGGATGTTGGCGGCGGCGCCGCCGAAGGTCGTCGGCTGGAAGGTCGCGCCGCAGCTGTTCGCGTTGGACCATCCGTCCTGGGTGACCTTGACCTGGACGTTGGCGGGGTTGAGCCCGAGTCCTGAGAGCTGGTTCTTGATGCTCGTGATGATCCCGTCGCACTTACGCGGGTTGGCCGAGGCCGAAGCGCCGTTGAAGGGATCGTTCACCACGGCTCGCCGCGCACCCTCACGGACGCCGTTGTTGAGCGTCGACTGCTGGCTGAACACGAAGCCGAAGTTGATCGTTCCGAAGACGATCATCAGCACCAAGGGCACGACGAGGGCGAACTCGACTGCAGAGGCACCTCGGTCGCTTGCCATCGTGCGGAAGGACCTGCGGGCTCCCACCGTCATCTGCCCCACCCCTGGTCGAGTGCGCCCTGCCGAGTCGGCGTGGTGGCGCAGCGTCACATTGCCCCCACCAGCGTACTCGCTGGGAGGAGCCCTGTTCGGTCTCATCTGTGCGACGAACGGACGATGTCGCCGGTTCCGAGCACGCTCCGTGACGATCGACCGCCACGGCGTCACGCTGCCTCAGAGCACCGCGCCGTCGTCCCAGCCGTCGTCCTGGCGCGGACGGTCGCGCATCCGGCTGACCAGCGTGCCGAAACCGCCGAGGAACCCGCCCAGCGCGAGCACCGCCACCCAGCCCTCGAGGCCGATGCCGAGCAGCGTCGCCACGATGATCAGGCTCGGTCCGCCGACCATGGCCGCCCACGCCAGCCGGGTGACCCGATCGGCCTCGGGGAGAGGCGGCGGTGGCTGCGGCACGAAGTGGTCGTCCGGGTTGTCGTCGTACGCCGGTGTCTCGGGCTCGGGGTCGGCGCTGGTGCTGCGCACCAGCCGCGACGACAGCCGCGGCCTGGCCGGCGGCGGGGGGAGCGGCGGCAGCTCGTCGCCCTCGGGGGTGTCCTCGAGCACCGACCATCGCGGCACGGGATCGGTCGGTGCGGCGTCGTAGCCGGCGACGATGTCGGCGAACAGCGAGTCGACGTCGCCGGGAGGGACCTCCTCGCGGCGACGTTGGTCCGCAGCGGCATCCTCGGCGTCCGAACGCCGCGCGGCATCGGCCTTGAAGTCGGCGCGCAGCGCGGGCAGCGCCCGGCCCACGACGGAACGCGCGAGCAGCACGTGGCCGTAGTCGACGTGCACCCGCTCGGTCGGGCGTCGGGGCGGGGGAGTCTCGTGCGCCGGGCCGCGGTCTCCGATGAGCGGCTCCGCCACGGCGGTGACCCCGGCGTCGCGCAGCAGCTCCAGCACGTGGTCGGCCACGGGTGGGTCGACGTCGACCAGCGCGACATAGCGGGACGCCGGAGGCAGCCCGTTGTCGCGACCGGTCGGTGTGCTCACGGCACCAGTGTCACGCGCCGGACGCCGCCGGCGCGACCCGGTGCACGAACTCGAGGCTCGCGTCGAAGATCAACGGCGCGTCGTTGTCGAGCGTGGCCACGTGGTAGCTGTTCTCGAGCCATACCTCGGTGACATCGGTGCTGGCGACGTGGGCGAGGATCCAGGCCGAGTTGCTCGGCTCGACGAGATGGTCCTCGCGGGAGTGCATGAGCAGCAGCGGCGCCGTCACCTTCGCGATGTCGGCCCGCACCTGCGCCCACGCCTGCTGCAGCGAGTACGCCGGCTGCAGCGGCAGCTTGTCGTAGCCGCCCTCGCTCACGCCTGGCTTCTTGATGTCGTCGGTGACGCCGGGGAAGGACTTCACGACGTGCCGCACGAACGGGAGCAGGTGACGGTCCCAGCGCTCGGTGTGCACGGCCGGGTTGACCAGCACGAGACCGGCGACCTCGTCGGGCCGGTTCTGCGCGAGCCGCAGCGAGAGGGAGCCGCCCATCGAGAGCCCCATCACGACCACCTGGTCGCAGCGCGCGCGCAGCGCGCTGAAGGAACGGTCGACCTCGGCGTACCAGTCCTCCCAGCGGGTCACGGTCATGTCCTGCCAGGTCGTGCCGTGGCCGGGGAGCCGGGGCAGCTCGACGCTGAGGCCGGCCGCGGCGAGATGGTCTCCCCACGGTCGCACCGAGAGCGGCTGCCCGGTGAAGCCGTGCAGGACCAGCGCCCCGACGGGGCCGCCGTCGTGGGAGAAGGGTTCGGCTCCGGGAAGGAGAGGCACGGGTTGCTCCCGAGGGGTGAGGGCGACGGCCGGGATCGGGAGATCCGGACGGAGTATCGGTGGCGTGGATGTGCGGGGGCGACGCTACCGGCCACGCTACGTTGCTCGGCAGGGGAGGCGCGCCGTACTGTCGGGGTCACTCGGCGTGCGGCACGTGTGACCGGGGGTGATCTCGGGAAGGAGGCGGTGGGCCGGTGTTCTACTGGGTGTGCAAGTACATCCTGATCGGTCCCTGGCTCAAGCTGGTCTTCCGTCCGCAGGTCGAAGGTCTCGAGAACCTCCCCAAGGACGGCGCCGCGATCCTCGCGAGCAACCACCTCTCGTTCTCCGACTCGATCTTCCTGCCGATGGTCTGCAGCCGCCGGATCACCTTCCTGGCGAAGGCCGACTACTTCACCACCCCGGGGTTCAAGGGCTGGCTCACCAAGCTCTTCTTCATCGGCGCCGGCCAGGTGCCGGTCGACCGCTCCGGGGGCCGGGCCTCCGAGGCGGCGCTCAACACCGGCCTGCGGGTGCTCGGTGAGGGCGGTCTCCTCGGCATCTACCCCGAGGGCACGCGCTCGCCCGACGGCCGGCTCTACCGCGGCAAGACCGGCGTGGCGCGGATGGCCATCGAGGCCGGCGTGCCGGTCGTGCCGTGCGCCATGATCAACACCCATCTGATCCAGCCGCCCGGACGGATCCGGCCGAAGATCATGCGGGTCAAGATCTCCATCGGGGTGCCGCTGGACTTCTCCCGCTACGAGGGCATGTCGAGCGACCGCTTCGTGCTGCGCTCGATGACCGACGAGATCATGTACGAGCTGATGCTGCTCTCCGGCCAGGAGTACGTCGACATCTACGCCGCGAAGGCCAAGACGATGACGTCCGACGCCGCCCTCGAGGTCGAGGTGCCCGACGAGGCCGAGCTCGCCCGCGCCTCCGGGGCTGCAGCCTGAGCGCTGGGTGACTCGTCGCCCTGCCGCCGTCAGAGGACGGCCCAGGACTTCGAGCGTTCGACCGCGGCACGCCAGCGCTGGTGCGCCCGCTCGTCGCGGGGCCGCGGCTCGAAGCGCGCGTCGCGGTGCACCACGGCGGCGATGGCGTCCTGGTCGGCCCACACCCCGGTCGCGAGACCGGCGAGGAACGCCGCACCCAGGCCCGTCGTCTCCAGGATCGCGGCCCGGGTGACCGGCACCCCCAACGCATCGGCCTGCAGCTGGCAGAGCAGCCCGTTGGCCGAGGCGCCCCCGTCGACCGCGAGCTCGGGCACGGAGACCTCGCCCTCGCGGACCATGAGCTCCACGACGTCCTGCACCTCGAACGCGATGGCCTCGAGGGTGGCACGGACGATGTGCGCCCGGGTCGTGCCGCGGCTCAGCCCGAAGATCGTGCCGCGGGCGTGCGGGTCCCAGTCAGGTGCGCCGAGCCCGGTGAGGGCAGGGACGAAGACGACCCCGCCCGAGTCGGGCACCGAGGCAGCGAGCTCCTCGGTCTCCGCGGCCGTGTCGATGATCTGCAGGCCGTCGCGCAACCACTGCACCGCGGCGCCGGTCACGAAAACCGCGCCCTCCAAGGCGTAGGTGAGCCGGCCGTCCGGGTGCTGCCATGCCACCGTGGTGAGCAGGCCGGTCGACGAGGCGACCGGGCGGTCGCCGGTGTTGACCAGCACGAAGGATCCCGTGCCGTAGGTGCACTTGCTCGTGCCGGGGGCGAAGCAGGCCTGGCCGAACAGCGCGGCCTGCTGGTCACCGGCGATGCCGGCGATCGGCAGGTCGAGGCCGAGGAACACCGCCGGGTCCGTTCGCCCGATGACGCCGTACGACGCGACCACCTCGGGGAGCGCGTCGATCGGCACCGCGAAGATGTCGCACAGCTCCTGGCTCCACCCGCCGGCGTGGATGTCGAAGAGCAGCGTGCGCGCCGCGTTGGACGCGTCGGTGACGTGGTGCAGGCCGCGCGTGAGCCGGGCGACGAGGTAGGAGTCGACCGTGCCGATCGCCACGCGGCCCGAGGTGACCTGGGCCCAGACGTGCGGCTCGTTGGCGGCGATCCAGCTCAGCTTGGTGGCGGAGAAGTACGGGTCGAGCCGCAGGCCGGTCAGCGCCGCGACCCGCGGCTCGCGCCCGTCACCGCGCAGCTGGTCGCAGAGCCCGGCCGTGCGCCGGTCCTGCCAGACGATGGCCCGGCGCGGCGCGCCGAGGGTCTCGCGGTCCCAGAGCACCACTGTCTCGCGCTGGTTGGTGATGCCGAGAGCCGTCGGGGCGTCCCCGTCCGGGCCGAGCTGCTCGAGCGCGGCGCGTACGGCGCTGAGGGTCGCGGCCCAGATCTCGTTGGCGTCGTGCTCGACCCAGCCCTCGTTCGGGAAGTACTGCGGGAACTCGGCGTACCCGCGGGCGATCACGGTGGCGTCGGTGCCGACCACGAGAGCGGTGACGCCGGTCGTGCCGGCGTCGATGGACAGGACGCTCATGAGTGGGACCTCGCGACGGGAGTGGTGGTCATGGCCCGGCACGCTAGCGCGCGCTGCGCGTCGACGCAGGTGCGCCGGACCGTCGGTTACCGGGCGATACTCGCGGGTTGTGATGCGTCGGGGGTGCCGCGTGCGGTTGGATGGTCACGTCGGGTCATGACAACGGAGTCGGACCCTCCCCTTCTCGTTCCCAACGCCATGAGGAGAACCATGCGCGTCGGAGTGCTGACCGGCGGCGGCGACTGCCCCGGTCTCAACGCCGTCATCCGAGCCGTCGTCCGCAAGGGCGTCACCGAGTACGGCTTCGAGTTCGTGGGGTTCCGCGATGGCTGGAAGGGGCCCCTCGAGGGCATCACCACGCCGCTCGGCATCCCCGAGGTCCGAGGGATCCTGCCCCGCGGCGGCACGATCCTCGGGTCGAGCCGCACCAACCCGATCAAGATCGAGGGCGGTGTCGACCGGATCAAGGCCAACCTCGCCGCGAGCGGGGTCGACGCCCTCATCGCCATCGGCGGTGAGGACACCCTCGGCGTCGCGACCCAGCTCCACGAGCTCGACGTCCCCGTCGTCGGCGTACCGAAGACGATCGACAACGACCTCTCGGCGACCGACTACACCTTCGGCTTCGACACCGCGGTCAACATCGCCTCCGAGGCGATCGACCGGCTGCACACCACGGCCGAGTCGCACCACCGCGCACTCGTCGTCGAGGTGATGGGCCGCCATGCCGGCTGGATCGCCCTGCACGCAGGCATCTCCGGCGGCGCGAACGTCATCCTCATCCCCGAGGAGCCGTTCGACCTCGACGAGGTCGTGGGCTGGGTCGAGTCGCGGTTCGAGTCGCACTACGCGCCGATCATCGTCGTGAGCGAGGGCGCGCTCCCGAAGGACGGCGACCTGATCACGAAGGACCAGACGCTCGACGCGTTCGGCCACGTGCGGCTCTCGGGCATCGGCGACTGGCTCGCCTCGGCCATCGAGGCGCGCACCGGCAAGGAGGCCCGCACGACGGTGCTCGGGCACATCCAGCGCGGTGGCACACCGACCGCGTTCGACCGGGTGCTCGCGACCCGCTTCGGGCTGCAGGCGATCGACTCGATCGCCGACAAGCAGTACGGCGTCATGGTGGCGCTGCGCGGCACCGACATCATCCGCGTGCCTCTGCACGAGGCCACCGGCGTACTCAAGACGGTCCCCCCGGAGCGCTACGCCGAAGTCCGCACCTTCTTCGGCTGACCGACACTGAAGGGTCCATGAGTTTCATAGGACCGAACCAACTCCACCTTCACTTCTGGGAGCGCGACTCAGGGACCCTTCTCTCGCCCAGCCCGGTCGGGGTCCTCGCGGCGTCGGACCGTAGGCTGGCCGCATGGTGGACGTGATCACGTGGCCGGATCTCCCGGCCGCGCAACAGCCCGTGTGGCCCGACCAGGCCGCGCTCGAGGCTGTCATCGACGACCTCCGGAAACTCCCGCCGCTGGTCTTCGCCGGTGAGTGCGACAACCTGACTGCGCGCCTCGCGGCGGCCTCTCGCGGCGAGGCGTTCGTGCTCATGGGTGGTGACTGCGCCGAGACGTTCGAGACCGCGACGGCGGAGGCGATCCGCGCGAAGCTCAAGACCGTCCTGCAGATGGCCATCGTGCTCACCTACGGCGCGAGCCTGCCGGTGGTCAAGGTCGGCCGCATGGCCGGGCAGTACTTCAAACCGCGCAGCAACCCCAGCGAGGTGCGCGACGGCGTCGAGATGACGTCCTACTTCGGTGACGGCGTCAACGCGCTCCCGTTCGAGCGCGACGGCCGCGTCCCCGACCCGCGCCGGCTCCTGCGCAGCTACCACACCGCCAGCTCGACGCTCAACCTCGTGCGGGCGTTCACCCAGGGCGGGTACGCCGACCTCCGCCAGGTGCACGCCTGGAACCAGGACTTCGTCGCCGAGACCGCGGCCGGCGACCGCTATGAGCAGGTCGCGGGGGAGATCGACCGCGCGCTCAACTTCATGGCTGCCTGCGGTGCCGACCCCGAGGAGTTCCGTCGGGTCGAGTTCTACGCCGGGCACGAGGCGCTGGTGCTCGACTACGAGAAGGCGCTCACCCGGATCGACTCGCGCACCGGAGAGCTCTACGACGTCTCCGGCCACTTCGTGTGGGTGGGGGAGCGCACCCGTCAGCTCGACGGTGCGCACATCGACTTCGCCGCTCGGATCAGCAACCCGGTCGGGGTCAAGCTCGGCCCGACGACGACTCCGGAGCAGGCGGTGGAGCTGTGCGAGCGGCTCAACCCCGAGCGGATCCCCGGTCGGCTCACCCTCATTACCCGGATGGGCGCCGCCACGATCCGCGAGGCCCTCCCGCCGATCGTGGAGAAGGTCACGGCCAGCAGCCACCCGGTCGTCTGGGTCTGCGACCCCATGCACGGCAACACCCGCGAGGCCGCGTCCGGCCACAAGACCCGGTCCTACTCCGACGTCGCCGACGAGGTGCTCGGGTTCTTCCAGGTGCACAAGGCGCTCGGCACCGTGCCCGGTGGGATCCACGTCGAGCTCACCGGCGACGACGTCACCGAGTGCGTCGGGGGCACCGAGGGCGTGACCGAGGACCAGCTCGGCGACCGTTACGAGACCGCCTGCGACCCGCGACTCAACCGGGTGCAGAGCCTCGAGCTCGCGTTCGACGTCGCCGACTGGCTGCTCGAGCGCCCTCGCCGCGCCTGAGCTTTCGGCGTACGCCGTGGCGCTGGCCGGTGTCCCGCACGTATGTCTGAGCACCGGCGCAGACCGTCCTGGCTTCTGGCGTCGGGCGTCGCGGTGCGCGATCGTGCTGCTGAGCCGATCCGACGCCTGAACCGACGGTGAGGTCTGATTCCCGCCAGCCGGACGCAAGCGCCGTGCGGCAGACTCCTGGTCGTGAGCACAGTGACCGAGCCGTCGTACGCCGGGCCGGCGGGCCTCGACGTCGACGCCGCCTACCAGGCTCTCTCGAGCCGCGACCGGCGTTTCGACGGCCGGATCTGGTTCGGCGTCACGAGCACCGGGGTCTACTGCCGGCCGGTCTGCCCGGCTCAGACACCGAAGCAGGTGAACGTCAGGTTCTTCGCGGCGCCCGCCGCTGCGGTCAGCGCCGGGTTCCGCGCCTGCAAGCGGTGCCGACCGGATTCCGCACCGGGCTCCCGCCACTGGGACCACCGTGGCGACCTCGCCTCCCGCGCACTTCGCCTCATCGCCGATGGCTCGGTGGACGAGTCCGGCGTCGCCGGGCTCGCGAGCTCCCTGCATGTGAGCGAGCGTCATCTGCACCGCACGCTGCTCGCGGAGGTGGGCGCCGGCCCGTTGCAGCTCGCCGTGAGCCGGCGGGCGCAGACGGCGCGTTTGCTGATGGAGCAGACCGACCTGCCGCTCGCCGAGATCGCTTTCGCGGCAGGCTTTTCCAGCATCCGGCAGTTCAACGACGTGATGCGTCGCGAGTTCGGAGCACCCCCGTCACAGCTGCGGCGAAGCAACGTCCCTCCGGTCGCTGCGGCCGACCCGGCTCTCGTGCTGCGGCTGCGGTTGCGTCCGCCGTACGACTCGGCCGCGGTCGGTGACTTCCTCGCCGCCCGCTCGATCGATCGTCTCGAGCAGCACGCGCGATCGTCGGTCGGCTGGACGCATCGTAGGGTCGTGCCGCTCGGTGCACGCACCGCGGTCATCGAGGTCCGGTTCAACGGCGATCACGTGGTCGTGCGCAGCGACGCCGACCTGCGCGACACTGCGGCCTTGGTCCGTCGGGTACGTCGATGGCTCGACCTCGACGCCGACCCGAGCACCGTCGACGAGGCCCTGCGCGCCGATCAGGCCCTGCGCCCCCTCGTCGATGCCCGGCCGGGTCTTCGCGTGCCCACGACGGTAGACCCGTGGGAGACCGTGGTCCGCGCGATCGTGGGCCAGCAGGTCTCGGTCGCCGGCGCGCGAACGGTCCTTGGCCGCATCGTCGCCACCTACGGCATCGAGCTGGCATCCGGTTGTTCCGCATTCCCGACCGCGGCGACGCTCGCCGGAGTCGAATCAGCCGGGATCGCCGCACTCGGAATGCCAGGCGCCCGGGCTCGAACCGTCATCGCGGCGGCGCAGGCGGTGGCGTGCGGCGACGTCGATCTGCGCCTCGGCGACCCGCGCGAGGTGGAGGCAGGCTTGCGTGCCCTGCCCGGAATCGGCCCCTGGACCGCGGCGTACGTCCGGCTCCGCGGCCTCGCCGACCCCGACGCCTTTCCCGACACCGATCTCGGGCTGCGGCACGCCGCCGCCGCGCTCGGCCTGCCTGACCGCGCACGCGACCTCGCGGTGCGCGCCGAGGCGTGGAGCCCATGGCGTTCCTACGCCGCCCAGCATCTGTGGACCGCGACATCCCACCGCAAGGAGACCCCATGACCAGCACCCCGTTCGAGACCGCGTCGGCCACCGTCCCCGGTGGCCGTGTCGTCGTCGTGGTCGACCCCGATGACGGTGCCGTCGTCGCCTCCGGCTTCGCGGGGATCGACACGGTGTTCGGCTTCATGACCGAGAAGGAGCAGGCGCGAGGTCATCGCGAGGCGCCGACCTCGGCCTGCGTCCGTCCGGTGGTGGAGGCGCTCTCGGCGTACGCCGGTGGCGACCTCGACTCGCTCGATCGGGTGTCGGTGCGCCAGCCCGGGGGCCCGTTCATGCAGCGTGCGTGGGTCGAGCTGCGCGGCGTGCGCGCGGGGCACACGGACAGCTACGCCGGTCTCGCGGCCCGCGCCGGCAGCCCGAGCGCGGTCCGCGCAGCGGGACAGGCCTGCGCGCGCAACCACGTCGCGCCGTTCGTGCCGTGCCATCGGATCCTGCGTACCGACGGCTCCCTGGGCGGGTACGCGTACGGCCTCGCAGTCAAGGAGTCGCTGCTGGCGCACGAGGGGGTTCTGCTCGGGTGAGACGCCGCGGCGACCGGCTGCCCCGGTTTCCTGCGCCCACCACGAGGTCTGGAGCGTCACCGACGCGCCGACGGGTCGCGGGATGCGTCGTACGGGACGCTGATCCGTGACCTGAGGGGCGTCGGCGTCCCGTGCGCCTACGCTTCGGGAGTGCCGACCGCCGCGCCCCGCACGACCGAGCTCGGCTGGACCGCGCGACTCGGTCGCGCCTGCGCCACCCACCCACTCCGGGTCGTCGGGGCGTGGCTCCTGCTGGCGCTCGTGCTCGGCCTCGTCGTCGCCCGCATCGGTGCTGCGACCACCGATGACGTCACGATCCCTGGCGCCGACAGCCAGGCGGCGATCGACACGTCGCGCGCGGCCTTCCCGGAGAGCGGCAACCCGGCTCAACGATTCGTCGTCCGTGCCGAGTCGCTCACGACTCCAGCCGCGACGGCCGCGCTGGCGAAGGCCATGGAGAGCCTGGCAGCCGAACCGGAGGTGTCCGGCGCGACCGCGCCGACCGTGCGCAACGGCCAGCTCACGTCCGACGGCAGCATCGGCACGATCAACGTGACGCTCACGGTCGCAGGCAAGGACCTCACCAAGCCGATCGCGACGCGCCTCGCGGACGTGGTCGAGGCTGAGGTCGAGAGCGCCGGCATCATCGTCACCCCCGCCGACATCCTCGCGCAGGTGCTCGACCGCGAGACGAACCGTCGCGCCGAGGCCCTCGGTCTGCTAGCAGCCCTCGTGATCCTGCTGGTGTCCTTCGGATCCATCGCGGCTGCACTGCTCCCGCTCGGCATCGCGATCGTCGGGCTCGCGGTCGCGATCCTCGGTCTGGGCATCCTCGGGCACGTCCTCGACATCCCCGCGGTGGCACCCGCGCTCGCCTCGATGATCGGTCTCGGGGTCGGCATCGACTACTCGCTGTTCGGGCTCAACCGGTTCCAGCGGGCACTCATCGACGGCCAGGAGCCGGTGGACGCGGCGACGACCACGACGGGTACGGCGGGACGCGCGGTGCTCTTCGCCGGCTTCTCGGTCATCGCTGCGCTCTCGGGTCTCGCGCTCGTCGGCATGCCGCTCATGCGCAGCCTCGCCGTCGCATCCGGGGTCGCTGTGCTGGTCGCCTGTCTGGCGTCGGTCACCTTGCTCCCCGCGGCCCTCGGCTGGCTCGGGCGACGACTTGCCACGCGCCGACCCGAGGCACTGGGCGCCGCCGGAGGCTGGGCCAGGCTCGCCGACCGGGTGGCCCTCCGACCGTGGCGGGTGCTCCTCGGTAGCAGCCTGCTCCTGCTCGTGCTCGCGGCTCCCGCGTTCCAGCTCCAGCTCGGACAGCTCGATTCCGGCAGCTGGCCCGCCTCGACGACGTCGCGGCAGTCCTACGACCTGCTCTCCGAGGGCTTCGGTCCGGGCGCCAACGGGCCGCTCCTCGTCACCTCGACCTTCCCGTCGGCCGTCTCGGGACCCACCGACCCATCGGTGCGCGAGCTGGTGACCGGGCTGACGGCGACCTCGGGCGTCGTGTCGGTGTCACCACCGCAGGTCTCCGTGGACGGACTCGTCGTGCGGTTCGCCGTCGTACCGACGACCGCACCCTCGGACCCCGCGACCCGGGCCCTCGTGGAGGTGCTGCGCGCCGACACCCTGCCCGCGTCGGCGCCCGCCGCCGAGTCGCACGTCGGCGGATTCACCGCCGGCAAGGGTGATCTGACTGATCGGATCGCGAGCCGGATGCCGCTGGTCGTGGTTGCCGTCGTGCTGGTGGCGACCTTGTTGCTCCTCGTGGCGTTCCGTGCTCCGATCGTCGCGCTCAAGGCCGCGTTGATGAACCTGCTGTCCGTGGGGGCGGCGTACGGGATCCTCGTCGCCGTGTTCACCTGGGGGTGGGGCTCGTCGCTGCTCGGCCTCGTCGCACCGGTGCCGATCGAGAGCTACGTCCCGCTGCTGATGTTCGCGGTGCTCTTCGGGCTCTCGACCGACTACGAGGTCTTCCTGCTCACCGCCGTGCGCGAGGAGTGGGTCGCGACAGGTGACGGGCGTACGTCGGTGGCCGCGGGCATGGCGAAGACCGGACGCGTCATCACCTCGGCGGCGCTCATCATGATCTGCGTGTTCCTCAGCTTCACCCTGACCCTCGACCCCGTCATCAAGATGCTGGGCGTGGGTATGGCGGCGGCTGTGGCCGTCGACGCGACCATCGTGCGCGGGCTGCTCGTCCCGTCCACGATGACGCTGCTCGGTGACTGGAACTGGTGGCTGCCGGCATGGCTCGACCGGATCCTGCCGCACGTCCACGACCCGGGACCGGCACTGGCACCGGCACGGGTCGCAGTCACCGACTGACCGTCGCTCGCGCCGGAATGAAGGTGGGATCGGTTCGGTCCTATCGAACCTATGGACCCTTCAGTGTCAGTTGAGGGGGTGGGCGGGGCGGCGGTTCATGAGGGGGGTGAGCTGGCGGACGGCGGTGGCGAGGGCGCGCAGGTCGGCGTCGACGAGAGCTTGCGGACCGTCGCACAGCGCGGTCTCCGGGTGCGGGTGCACGTCGACGATGATCCCGTCGGCACCCACGGCGATGGCCGCACGTGAGAGCGGCACGACGAGGTCGCGGCGTCCGCCCGAGTGCGACGGGTCGACCACGACCGGCAGGTGCGCGAGGTCGTGCGCGACCGGCACGGCAGAGATGTCGAGGGTGTTGCGGGTCGCCTTCTCGAACGTGCGGATGCCGCGTTCGCACAGGACCACGTCGAGGTTCCCGCGCTGCGCGATGTACTCCGCGGCCATCAGCCACTCCTCGATCGTCGAGCTCATGCCGCGCTTGAGCAGCACCGGCTTCCCGGCCTCGCCGACCGCCTGGAGCAGCGCGAAGTTCTGCGCGTTACGAGTGCCGACCTGGAGCATGTCGGCGTACGACGCGACCAGCTCGACATCGGCCACGTCGATGACCTCGGTCACGACCGGGAGGCCGGTCTCGGCCCGCACGTCGGCGAGGATCCGCAGGCCGGCTTCACCGAGGCCCTGGAACGCGTACGGCGACGACCGCGGCTTGTACGCACCCCCGCGCAGCAGGGTCGCGCCTGCGGCCTGCGCCATCTCGGCGGCGGCGAGGGGTCTGCTCGGGCGTCTCCACCGCGCACGGACCGGCGATCAGGGTGAAGGTCTCGGGACCGATCGGCACCCGGGCCGCGCCGACGTAGACCGTCGACATCGCGGGGTGGTGCTGGCGCGAGACGAGCTTGAACGGCGTCGAGATCCGCACCACCTCGGCGACCCCCGGAAGGGCGCGCAGGTTGAGCCCGTGGAAGCGGTCGAGGTCTCCGATCAGGCCGATGATCGCGCGCTCGTCACCGCGGCTGAGGAACGACTCCCCACCGGCGTCGGTGACGCGCGTGACGACGGAGTCGATCTGCGCGTCGGTCGCTCCTGGTGCCATGACGACAACCATGTGGTGGTCCGTGCCTCTCTGTCGTACGCCGCGTCCGGGGACGGGAGAAGCCCCGGCCGGAACGGCGCGGGGCTTCGAGTGGGAGGTGCGCGTCAGCGGACGCGGCCCACCCGGGGAACCCCGGGCCGGTCGCCATAGAACCACTCCGTGCGCATGCGCCGACCCTAGCCGGGCACATCCAGCAGGTGGACGGCCTGTCCACGATGCGGACCGCGCCCGACCCCGGCGAACCGGCGCCCGGTGCCCGTCGGCACCATGGTCGACGTGACCGAGGTGGTGCAGGGCCGGGGGGCCGCGACGGAGGGTCGCGACCTGCCCCCGGGCCAGCACGTCGCAGCGAGCTGGCCGGTGATGCACTACGGCCGCGTCCCCGGCTTCCACCCGGACACGTGGGACTTCCAGGTCATGGGTCCGACGCGGGACGGCACGACCGTGCGCTGGTCCTACGACGAGCTGATGTCGCTGCCGCAGGGCACCGTCACGGTGGACTTCCACTGCGTCACGAAGTACACGGTGCTCGACGTCGCCTGGACCGGCGTGCCGGCCTCGACCTTGCTGGCCGCTGCGCCACCCGCACCCGAGGTCACCCACGTGCTGGTCTGGGCCGACCGTGGCTACACCGCCAACCTGCGCCTGTCCGACCTCGAGCGCCCCGGTGCGATCCTGGCTCACAGCCACGACGGGCAGCCGCTCTCGCCCGAACGCGGCTGGCCGCTGCGCCTGGTGGTGCCGCACCTCTACGGCTGGAAGGGCCCGAAATGGGTGCGCGGCCTGGAGTACCTCACCGAGGACCGCCGCGGCTTCTGGGAGGAGCGCGGCTACCACAACGTCGGTGACCCGTGGCTCGAGCAGCGGTACTCCTACCAGGAGCAGCCCGGCGACGGTCCGCCGTTGCGGCCACCCGCGCGCGACGACTGACGCGGCTCTGCGAGAGATGCCGGCGTACGCCGTTCTCAGACGACCTGGATCGAGACGGTCGAGCCGAACGGGATGCTGCTGCCCGCCTTCGCGGACTGCCTGACCACGAGGCCGAACGGCGTGATCCCGATGGGGTAGCTCACCGAGGCCTTGAAGCCGAGCGAGGTCAGGGCGGCCCTGGCCTCGGCCTCGGACGTGCGGTAGAGGTCCGGCACCTTGACCGGCGGCGGGCCCTTGCTGACCACGAGCGCGACCGTGCTGCCCTTGTCGACAGTGCTGCCAGCCTTCGGCGTCATCGAGATCACGCTGCCCGCGGCGATGGTCTTGCTGAAGTCCTGGCTGGTGGTGACCTTGAGGCCGGCCTTGGTGAGGGTGGCCGTCGCCTTCGTCGCGTCGGTGCCCACCACCGCCGGGAGCTTCACCGGAGCAGGACCCTTCGACACCACCAGCGCGACCGCCTGGTCGCGCTTGAGCGAGGTGGAGGCGGCCGGGTCGGTCCTGACCACGAGACCCGTGGCGAGCTTGTCGTCGTAGGCCGCCGTCGTCGCTCCGACGGTGAGGGTGGCGTCGGTGATCGCGGTCGTGGCATCGTCGACGGTGAAGCCGGCGACCTGCGGAACGGCGTAGCGCTCCGGCCCTTGGGAGACCACAGCGCTGACGGTGGAGCCCTGCCGGGCATCGGCACCGGCGACCGGGTCGGTGGAGATGATGAGCCCGGCCTTGACGGTCTCGCTGAACTCCGTGGTGGAGGAGTCGAGGGTCAGCTCGAGCGGCGCGAGCTTGGCCTGCGCTGCCTGGGGGGTGAGCTTGACCAGCTCGGGCATGGCGACCGTGCGCGTCGCTCCGAGGGCCCATGCACCACCGGCCACGAGCGCACCGATCAGCAGCACCGCGACCAGGGCGATCCACCCGCGGCGGCGCCGCGGCGGCCGGACCGACGAGGCCCGAGCCGGTGCTGCGCCGACCGCGGCGGCGCCCGTGACAGCGCCACCCGCCGCAGCGAGGGGCACGATCAGCGTGGCGGCCTGGTCGTCGACGACGCCGAAGGGGCGCGGAACCGGCAGCGTCGCTCGGGCCGCGCGCACATCGGCGAGGAAGCTGGCGGCGTCGGGGTATCGGTCGTCGGGGTCGCGCGCGGTCGCCCGAGCCACGACGGCGTCGAGGACCGGTGCGATGCCGGGACGGATGGAGGTCGGCGCCGGCACCGCGGCGTTGACGTGCTGGTAGGCCACGGCCAGGGGCGTCTCGCCCGCGAACGGGACCGCGCCGGTGACCATCTCGTAGAGCAGGATGCCGGCGCCGTAGACGTCGCTGCGGGCATCGGCGATCCCACGCTCGACCTGCTCCGGCGAGAGGTAGGCGACGGTGCCGATCAGCAGCCCCTGCGTCGCGGCCGTGGAGGTCGCCGCGGAGATCGCGCGGGCCAGGCCGAAGTCGGCGACCTTGACCCGGCCGTCGTCGGTGAGCAGGACGTTCTCCGGCTTCACGTCTCGGTGCACGAAGCCGGCCCGGTGCGCGGCGTCGAGCGCCTGCAGGACCGGGTCGAGGATCGTGAAGGCCTGCTCGGCGGAGAGCCGGCCATGCGCCTTGAGCACGTCACGCACCGTGCGACCGGGCACGAACTCCATCGCGAGATAGACGATGCCGTCGTCCTCGCCCTGGTCGTAGACCGCGACGACGTGCGGGTCGCTGAGCCGGGCGGCCGACTTGGCCTCGCGGACGAAGCGGGAGACGAAGGCGGCGTCGTCGGCGAGCCCCGGGTGCATGACCTTGAGCGCCACGATCCGGTCGAGCCGCAGGTCGGTGGCCTCATAGACGGTCGCCATGCCGCCGCGGGCGAGGCGGTTCTCCACGCGGTAGCGGCCGTCGACGACCCGGCCGACCAACGGGTCGGCGACCCGGGTTCCGGCAGAGGTCTCCACGGTCGTTGAGTCTACGTACGATCCGGGGGGCTGCCGGATCTGCCGCGCCGGGGCCATGGTGCCTCCCGGATCCGCCCGTTCCCCGAGTTACACCTTGAATCGACCGGTTGAGCGCTCGAACCGGTCGATTCGGGGTGTAACTCGCGGCCCTGCCGGGCTGGAACCGTGATCGGGGTGTGACCCGGATCGCACCGGCCGCCGCCGCCCGGCAGGATGGCGACGTGGCGAACAAGCGCGCGTCCATCGCGCTCACCGAGGGCGAGGTCGGCGCGCTGCTGCGCACGGCCCGCACGATGGTGCTCGTCACCAACGGCCCCGACGGTGTGCCCGACCCCGTACCGATGTGGTTCGTCGTCGACCCCGCCGGCGTCGTGTGGATGAGGACGTACGCCGCGAGCCAGAAGGTCCTCAACCTGGTGCGCGACCGGCGCTTCGCCGCTCTGGTCGAGACCGGAGACCACTACCTCGAGCTCCGTGGCGCGCAGCTCTCCGGCACCGTCACCCTGGTCGAAGACATCGACCGGATCACCGCGGTCTTCGCCGACCTCATGGTCAAGTACGAGGGTCTCGAGCTCGAGCACGTCGAGGCGGTGCGGACGGCGTACCGGGACCGTGCGGCCAAGCAGCGTGCCTTGCGTCTCGACGTGACCCGGGTCGTGTCGTGGGACCACGCGAAGCAAGCCGCCGGGTCGGGGTCGACAGAGTGAGCGTCGACCGAGCGGGCGTCGACCGAGCGGGCGTCGACCGAGCGGGCGTCGACCGAGCGGGCGTCGACCGAGTGCGCGTCGACCGAGCGGGCGTCGACCGAGCGGGCGTCGACCGAGTGAGGGCCGCGCGATGAGCCACCTCTCCTACCTCGGCGTGCTCGTCCTCGTCCTGCTCGGCACCGCCTGGCTCGAGGTGCTGCTGCGCACGCGCGTCTACGCGCGACCCAGACGGTTGTTGCTCGCGCTCGCTCCCGTGGTCGTCGTGTTCTGCGTCTGGGACCTCTACGCGATCGGTGCGGGGCACTGGACGTTCGACCCGGAGCGCACCACCGGCATCGTCCTGAGCGGCGGTCTGCCGCTCGACGAGGGGCAGTTCTTCGTCGTGGTGCCGATCGCCTCGTTGCTCACGCTCGAGGCGGTGCGGTTGGTGAAGCGCTGGGAGGTCGGAGACGAGCCCGAGGGGACGTGCGTCGACGGCGTCCGGACCGACGGCGTCCGGACCGACGGCGTCCGGAGCGACGGCGACGGGACCGACGGCGACCGGATCGAGCGCGCACGGGGCGACGGTGACGACGCATGACCTACACGCAGCTCGCCGTGCTCGGGGTCGTGGCCGTCGTGGTGCTCGATCTCGCGGTGCTGCGCACCCGGCTGCTGCGCCGTCGAGTGTTCTGGACGGCGTACGCGATCGTGGTGTTCTTCCAGCTCGTCACCAACGCGATGCTCACCGGCTTGCGCATCGTGCGTTACGACGGGGCCGCCATCGTGGGCTCGTCGACACCTGCCGACGCACCGCCGCCGTTCCTCGGCGACGGCCGGGTCGCCTACGCGCCGTTCGAGGACCTGCTCTTCGGTTTCGCCCTCGTCGTGCTCACCCAGGTGCTGTGGGTCTGGCTCGGCCGGCGAGGTGTGCAGCGCACGCCGTACGCCGGACCACCCCGCGTCCGCATGCCCGGCCAGCACGGCTGAACCCCGCGCCGGGCTGGCTCCGGAGCGGCTGCCCACCGGAGCGTTGCTACTGCGCGCAATCCGGACCGGGTGACGACACGTCGGTGGGCACCAGCGGGACAGGACGTCCCGGCTGCGCGGTGAGGGCGGGGGCGTGAAGGCCGTGCGGGTGGCCCTCGCCGTGCTTGCGACGTGCCTTGCGTGCCTCGCGCCACGCGGGCACGGCGACCTGCAACCGTCGCGCCGTGGACACCGTCGCGCGCCGGTCGAAGACCTGGTAGTCGATGTCTTCCACCGCGTCGACGATGCCGCAGTAGAGCACGCGCGCCGCCTCGATGCACGGCTGCGACGACGGGTGCAGCATCGCGACTCCCTCGCGCGAGGCCTTCTCGAGCTCGCGCACCCGTGCGATCTGGAACTCGAGCGCCGCGCGGATCTCCGGTGTCACCACCCGTTTCTCGAGGTCGGCCCGGGAGACGCCGAACCGCGCGAGGTCCTCCAGTGGCAGGTAGACCCGTCCGCGCTCGAGGTCCTCGCCGACGTCGCGCACGAAGTTCGCGAGCTGGAAGGCGACGCCGAGATCCTTCGCGCGCGCGTAGGCCTCCGGCTGGGACGGCTCGAGGATCGGCACCATCTGCAGGCCGATCACCGCGGCCGCTTTTATGTTGTTTCCTAGGCTTATACCCTGGAGTTCTCTTATTATTGCTTTATTTGAAGTAGAGGTAGCGGTCGTGGTGCTATTTGTTGTGATAGGGTTTTTTAGAAAGAGATTAAATGTTGTTATAATGTCAGTATCATCTTGCAGGCCCCTGACAATAACTCTCTCTCCTAATTGGCTAAAGAAAGCTTCGTATACTTTAGGTATCGTTGTGTTTGAAATTTTACTTACTGGAAGTGCGTCTTTTTTTGTTTCAAAAATATGACCAGTTGCTCTGTCCAT
>JANMMN010000411.1:0-3851 GCA_031373405.1 Actinomycetes bacterium | reverse complement strand
GAGCTCGTGCGCCACGGCCACGAGGTCTACGTCGAGCATGACGCCGGTGTCGGCTCCTCGATCACCAATGAGGAGTTCATCGCGGCCGGTGCCTCGATCCTCCCGTCCGCCGATGAGGTGTGGGCCACCGGTGACCTCATCCTCAAGGTGAAGGAGCCGATCGCGGAGGAGTACCACCGCATGCGGGCTGGTCAGACGCTGTTCACCTACCTGCACCTCGCGGCGTCCCGCGAGTGCACCGATGCCCTGATCGCCGCCGGCGTCACCGCCATCGCCTACGAGACCGTCGAGCTGCCCGATCGCTCGTTGCCGCTGCTCGCGCCGATGTCGGAGGTGGCTGGTCGCCTCGCGCCGCAGGTCGGCGCGCACGCGCTCATGCGGGCGCACGGCGGCCGCGGAGTGCTCATGGGCGGGGTGTCCGGCACCTACGCCGCGAAGGTCGTCGTTCTCGGGGCCGGTGTGTCGGGTCAGAACGCGGCCGCCATCGCGCTCGGCATGCAGGCCGAGGTGCTGCTCCTCGACCTCAACATCAGTCGTCTCCGCCAGGTCGACGCGATCTACCAGGGCCACATGCAGACCGTCGCCTCGAACGCCTACGAGATCGAGCGGGCCGTGCTCGATGCCGACATGGTGATCGGTGCCGTCCTCGTGCCCGGTGCGAAGGCTCCCAAGCTGATCAGCAACGAGCTGGTCTCGCGGATGAAGCCGGGCTCGGTCCTCGTCGACATCGCGATCGACCAGGGCGGCTGCTTCGAGGACTCGCGTCCGACCACGCACGCCGACCCGACGTACGCGGTCCACAACTCGGTGTTCTACTGCGTCGCCAACATGCCGGGCGCCGTGCCCCACACCTCGACGTACGCGCTCACGAACGTGACGCTGCCCTACGCCGTGGCACTGGCCGACAAGGGGTGGCAGCAGGCCTGCCGCGACGACCGCTCGCTCGCGCTCGGCCTCAACACCCACGACGGCCAGATCACGTACGCGGCCGTCGCGGAGGCGTTCGAGGATCTCGACCACGTGTCGCTGGATGCCGTCCTGGCCTAGCAAAGGCCGCGCTCCGGGTCCGGTGGACTCCCGACGGGGTTCACCGGACCCGTCGTTATGTCAGGTAGGGTCCGAGGCGTGTCCGAGGCTCGTACGTCGCCCCTGGCCGAGGCGATCGCTGTCTATCTCGACCACCTTGCGGTCGAGCGGGGCCTTGCGGCCAACTCGCTGGTCGCCTACCGGCGTGACCTTGCCCGCTACCAGGCGCACTGCTCGGCGACTGGTCTCGTGGAGACCTCGTCGGTGTCCGAGTCGGACATCGCCGGCTTCCTCGTCGCGCTGCGGGCCGGCGACGCCGACCATGGCCCGCTGGCAGCCTCGTCAGCCGGTCGTGCGGTGGTGGCCGTGCGGGGCTTCCACCGCTTCGCCGCCCGCGAGGGCCTCACGAGCTCCGACCCTGGCCGCGACGTCCGACCGCCCACGCTGGCCAGACGCCTCCCGAAGGCGATCACGGTGGCCGAGGTCGAGGCGATCCTTGCGGCTGCGGGCGCGGCGGGAACGCCCCGGGCTCTGCGCGACCGGGCTCTGATCGAGGTGCTCTACGGCACAGGTGCACGGATCTCCGAGGCGATCGGCCTCGATGTCGACGACCTCGACCTCGAGTCGGCATCGGCGCTCCTGCGCGGCAAGGGCAGCAAGGAGCGCCTCGTGCCGGTGGGCCGGATGGCCTTCGAGGCAGTCGACGCCTACCTCGTGCGCGGCCGCCCGGTGCTCTGCGCTGCCGGCCCCGGAGGGCCGGCGCTGTTCCTCAACCACCGCGGCGGCCGGCTCACCCGGCAGAGCGCCTGGTCGGTGCTCGCCTCGGCGGTGCAGCGATCCGGCGTGAGCGCGGACGTCTCCCCCCACACGATGCGGCACTCCTTCGCCACGCACCTGCTCGACGGAGGTGCCGACGTACGCGTCGTGCAGGAGCTGCTCGGGCACGCGTCGGTCACCACGACCCAGATCTACACGCTGGTCACGGTGGACCGGCTCCGGGAGGTCTACGCCCTGGCCCACCCGCGCGCACGCCACTGAGCTGCGCCGATACGCCGGAACCGGCACACTCCAGCGACGTGGTCGGCGCCGGGGTCACCCGGACGGGTCCGCAAGGCACGGATGCCCCTTGCTCCGGAGGCGCCCGCCCACCTAGTGTGACGCTCCATCGCCAAGGCGATCAGGTGCTCTATCGAAACAGAGGCGAGTCTGCTTGTGAGTAAGTCGACAAATGCCGCGTTCAACGCGGCGATGGGTCCGGGTGACCTCCATGCGCAGCCATCGGCGCCGACCGAGTCGGGTTCGCCGGTCGAGGTCGCGGTGACGACGGAGCAGCCGGCGGCGACGACGCCCGCGCCGGAGGCCGAGCTCTCCGACGAGAAGCTCACGGTCGAGATCGTCCTCGACGCCACCGGCCGCCCGAAGATCGACTTCCCGGAGCCACCGCCGGTGACCTCTCACGGCCCGGCCCGGGTCATCGCCCTGTGCAACCAGAAGGGCGGGGTCGGCAAGACCACCTCGACGATCAATCTTGGAGCCGCGCTCGCCGAGACCGGACGCCGGGTGCTCCTCATCGACTTCGACCCGCAGGGCGCCCTGTCCGTCGGACTGGGGGTCAACCCGCACGAGCTCGATCTCACGGTCTACAACCTGCTGATGGCGCGCGATGTGTCGATCGACGAGGTCCTGCTCAAGACGGGCGTCCCCGGCCTCGACCTGCTCCCCGGCAACATCGATCTGTCGGCAGCCGAGGTCCAGCTGGTCTCCGAGGTGGCTCGCGAGCAGACCCTCGCCCGGGTCCTGGCCCCGGTCCTGGGCGACTACGACATCGTGCTGATCGACTGCCAGCCCTCGCTCGGCCTGCTGACGGTCAACGCCCTGGCGGCCGCTGACGGGGTCCTGATCCCGCTGGAGTGCGAGTACTTCGCCCTGCGAGGAGTCGCTCTCCTCATGGACACGATCCATCGAGTGCAAGAGAGGATTAACCCTGGACTTGAGGTTGAGGGAATCCTGGCAACAATGTACGACGCTCGCACGCTCCATGGACGCGAGGTCCTGGCCCGGGTCGTGGACGCGTTCGGCGACAAGGTCTTTCGCACCGTGATCGCCCGGACCGTTCGTTTCCCGGAGACCACGGTGGCGGGTGAACCGATCACGACGTATGCATCGAGCTCGGCGGGCGCTGCGGCGTACCGCCAGCTCGCCAGAGAGGTGCTGGCCCGATGAGCCGACGAGCGACGCTGCCCGGAGCCGACGAGCTCTTCCGCCGGACGTCTGACACCCCGGAGCCGACCGGCCCGGCACCGCTGCCGGGCGAGCCGGCCCCGGTCCTCGAGGCGGTCCAGGAGGGCGAGACCGCAGCGTCTGCGTCGGGGGACACCTGGGCATCGAGCCCGGTGCGCTCGTCGCGCCCCGCAACGCGACGTCGGCCCAAGGCCGGGGACCGGCGACCCACGGGTCGGGAGCGGCACGAGGAGAAGATCACCGTCTACGTGAGTCCGGAGGAGCTCGTCGACATCGAGCAGGCCAAGCTCGTGCTCCGGGCTCAGCACGGGCTGGCCGTCGATCGGGGTCGGATCGTCCGCGAGGCCGTGGCGGTCGTCATCGCTGATCTGGAGGCCAAGGGGGACGAGAGCATCCTGGTCCGCCGGCTGCGCGGTCTCTGACGCCGCCGCGACGGTTTCATCGCAGCTTCTTGGATATCACCCCAGGTCAGAGCGCTAAACTAGGGTATTTATCGGTATAGCGACTGATGGATTCCGCGGCTCGGCAACCGGGGTGCACGCGGCCATCCCGCGCCGCGGCCCGCGGGTCGGCGTGCGGCGCCG
>JANMMN010000409.1:0-3903 GCA_031373405.1 Actinomycetes bacterium | reverse complement strand
GAGCTCGTGGCCGACCCGCGCGTGCACCTCCACAGCGACCCCGCGATGGTCGGGCTCGAGGCAGCGCCGTTCGTGACCGCCGCCGGGTCCTCGTCGGCGTCGAGCGTGTTCGACAACGGCACGCAGGCAGGTGCGGTCGACTGGATCTCCGACGGGGTGCTCCGCAACCTGATCACCACGAGGCACTCCGCGCAGGAGACCGGGCTGGACTACCGGCCGGGTGTCGAGAACCTGCGGCTCGACGTCGCGGGCGGCGCCGGCAGCGCCGAGGACCTGATCGCCCGCACCGACGACGCGCTCCTGGTGACGTGCCTCTGGTACAACCGCGTGGTCGACCCCCAGACGCTGCTGCTCACCGGGCTCACCCGCGACGGCGTCTACGTGGTCAAGGGCGGCGAGGTGGTCGGAGCCGCGACCAACTTCCGTTTCAACGACTCGCCCGTCGCCGTGCTCGACCGCATCGTCGACGCGGGCGATGCCACCCCGACGCTGGCGCGCGAGTTCGGCGACTACTTCAACCGCGCTGCCATGCCGGCCCTGCTCGTGCGTGACTTCAACTTCTCCACCGTGTCGCAGGCGAGCTGATCAGCGGCTGCCGCGCCACGGGCCCGGGCTGGGGGAGGTCGTGTCCCAGTGCTCCACCGACGTGCCGCAGTCGCGGAAGCCGCGCGCGCGGTAGTTGGCCAGGGCCGCCGGCGAGTCGAGCTCGCAGGTGTGCAGCCACACCCGGCGTACGCCGTCGATCGCCCAGGCGCGCCGCGCCGCCTCCGTGAGCAGCCAGCCGCCCAGGCCTCCCCCGGCGTAGCCGGGGAGCAGCCCGAAGAACGCCACCTCGACCGCGTCCCCCTCGCGCACGAGCTCGGCGTAGCCGGCGGGGGTGCCCTCGACCCAGCAGGTCCAGAGCTGGTATCCGGGCAGCGTGACCCAGGCGGTCCACTGCTCGAGGGTCCAGTCGATCCGGTCCAGCCAGTACCAGTCGCCGCCGACGCTGCGATAGAGGAAACGCGAGAACTCCGGTGCCGGTCGATCTGCGCGCACCAGCTCGGCCGCGACGTCCGGCACCCGGCCCGGGACGAGCTCGGACGGGTCGGTCTGCTCGAGGTCGGTGACGAGCACCGTACGGACGCCGGGCCCAGGGCCGGCGACCCGGGTCACGAGTCCTCGAGCCGGAATCCGACCTTCATCCCGACCTGGACGTGGTCGACCTCGCCGTCGCGGATGTGCCCGCGGATCTCGGTGACCTCGAACCAGTCGAGGTGCCGCAGGGTCTGCGACGCCCGCAAGATCCCGTTGCGGATGGCCTGGTCGACGCCGTCGGGGGACGTGCCGACGATCTCGCTGACTCGATAGGTGCGACTGCTCATGGGAGCCATCCTGACGCATCGACGACCGGCGTACGCCGCTCCCCCGCGGATGCCGTGCCGCGCGGACGGACGTACCGTGGACACGTGCCCGATCCCGTGCCCGACCCCGAGGTTTTCCGCATCACCGATGCGGGTGCACCGCTCTCGGAGGAGCAGGCCGCCCGGACCCGGCGCTACCTGTGGTCGATGGGGATCCGCACCGCCTGCTTCATCGGTGCCGTGGTGGCTCCCGCACCGTGGAGGTGGCTGCTCGTCGCCGGTGCGATCGGACTCCCGTACGTCGCGGTGGTCATGGCCAACGCCGGTCGGGAGCGCTCCGACGGAGAGTCGATGCGCGTGGTCGACGTCCGTCCGACCCGCCGCGCCATCGGTCGCGGTCGCTGAGCGGCCCGCGGCGTGGTCCCGGCGTCCGGGACGCAGGCGACGACACCTACCCTCGTCGGGTGAGCAGCTATGGGTTCCTGCGTCAGCCCCGATGGCTGGCACTGGGGTTCCTCGTGCTCCTGGTGGTCCCGGCGTTCTTCCTGCTCTCGCGCTGGCAGCTCTTGCGCCTCGAGGACCGCCGCGCCGGCAACGAGCGGGTCGCCACCCAGGGCAGCGTGGCCGCGGCGCCGGTCGACACCGTGATGACACCGGGGGCAGCAGCCTCCAGCGTCGGCGACGACCAGCGGTGGCGCCCCGTCGTCGCGGTGGGCCGCTATGACCCGGCTCGCGAGGTGCTCGTGCGCAAGCGTCCACTCGACGGCACGAACGGGTTCTGGGTGGCGACGCCGCTCGTGACCACCTCGGGTGCGGTGCTCGTGGTCAACCGGGGCTGGGTCGCGGCGTCGGGCGCCGCCTCCGCAGCACAGCCGGTGCCGCCCCCGCCGGCGGGTCAGGTGACCGTGGTCGGACGGGTTCAGCCCTCGGACCCGGCGCCCCCGCAGCCGAGCGACCTCCCCGACCGTCAGATCACCAATCTCGACGTGGCCCTGGTGGCGGGTCCGGGTGCCACGGCGTACCCCGGATACGTCACGTTGGTGAGCTCGGAGCCGCCACAGCCCGATGGGCTCACGGCGCTGCCGCTGCCCGATGTCACCGACGGCCCGCACCTGTCCTACGCGGTCCAGTGGGTGTTCTTCGCGATCATCGCCGTCACCGGATTCGTCCTGCTGGTACGCCGGGAGAGTGACTACGCGGACACCGCCGACCGAGCGGACGTGGCGTAGCCGGACAGCACCCGGCGCGACGGGCACAATCGGAGCATGGACCTCGGGCTCTCGGATCGCGTCTTCGTCGTCACCGGAGGCTCGCGCGGCCTCGGCCTCGCCGGCGCGGACGCCCTCGTCGGGGACGGCGCGCACGTCATCCTGGTCGGTCGAGATCAGGACGCACTCGACTCCGCGGTCTCCTCCCTCGGTGGCGGCACCCACGCGGTCGGACTGCCCGGCGACCTGGCCGACCCCAGCACGGCCGAACGGGTCGTGGCCGCGGCAGTAGCCCGCTACGGCCGCCTCGACGGGGCATTGCTGAGCGTCGGTGGGCCCGAGGGCGGCTCGCCGATGACCGTCGCCGATGATGTCTGGCGGCTCGCGTTCGAGACGGTGTTCCTCGGCCCGCTGCGGGTGGCCAGGGCTGCTGCCAACGCGATGAGCAGCTCACCGGACCAGGTCAGCGGCACCGGGGGGTCGCTCGTGTTCGTGCTGTCGACCAGTGCCCGTGAGCTCATCCCCGGCCTCACGACCTCCAACGGGCTGCGCCCTGGCCTGGCGATGCTGGTCAAGGATCTCGCGGACGAGCTCGCGCCACGCGGCACCCGGGTCAACGGAGTGCTGCCGGGCCACCTCGCCTCCGATCGCGTGTTCGCGCTCGACGCGAAGTACGGCGCACCCGACATGGTGCGTCGGCGCAACGAGGCCGCGATCCCGCTCGGACGCTACGGCGACCCGCACGAGTTCGGCCGGGTCGCGGCGTTCCTGCTCTCCCCCGCCGCGTCGTACGTGACCGGCTCGCTCGTGCCGGTCGACGGCGGAGCGCTGCGCGGCGTCTAGCTCGGCGGAACGGCGACGCGAGGCTGCGGCCTCAGCTGGCGCTGCGCTCGGTCTCCTGGATGGCGAACTGCGTGCGGTAGAGGTCGGCGTAGGTGCCGTCCAGCGCCAGGAGCTCCTCGTGCCTGCCCTGCTGAACGACGCGGCCGCCCTCGATCACGAGGATCGTGTCGGCCTCGCGGATCGTGGAGAGCCGGTGGGCGATGACCAGGGAGGTGCGGCCTTCGAGCGCCGTCGCCAGGGCCCGTTGCACGGCGGCCTCGGACTCGCTGTCGAGGTGTGCCGTCGCCTCGTCGAGCACGACGACGTCCGGTGCCTTGAGCAGCAACCGGGCGATCGCCATGCGTTGCTTCTCTCCACCGGAGAGGCGGTGGCCGCGGTCACCGACGACGGTGTCGAGGCCTTCGGGCAGCGCCTCGACGAGGTCGAGCACCTGGGCGTCGCGCAGCGCGGCGTGCAGCTCCTCGTCGCTCGCGTCCGGGCGGGCGTAGAGCAGGTTGGCGCGGATCGTG
>JANMMN010000354.1:0-3345 GCA_031373405.1 Actinomycetes bacterium | reverse complement strand
CCGGCGTGATGACGGTGGCACCGAGGCTGCGGGCGGTCTCGACGGCTCCGCCGCTGCCGATCATCATCGTGCGCAGCAGCGTCTCACCGAGCGCAAGCGTGCGCGGCGGACCTGGGCGGCGTGGGCCGCCGCCGCCGCCGCCCATGGCGATGTTGACCGCGAGCACCGGACCCTCCGACCGCTGGGTCAGCAGCGCGACGGGGAGGTTGTCGAGCACGCCGCCGTCGACGAGAAGCTGGTTCCCCGAGGGCCGCGGGGGGAAGAGCACCGGCAGGGTGAGCGAGGCGATCACGGCCTCGGACAGGCTCCCCGTGCGGTGCACGACCTGGCTGCGTGAGATGAGGTCGGTGCTGACCGCACTGAACTGGCGCGGGAGCTCCTCGATCAACGTCGGCCCCAGCTGGCGCCGCATCCCGTGCCGGGCCCGACGCCCCTTCGCCAGTGACACGGTCGGCAGGGTGTAGTCGCTGAACGGCGCCTTGCGCACGAACTCGTGGTAGCAGACCTCCTGCATCTCAGCGGGGCTGTGCCCGGCCGCGTAGAGACCGGCCATGAGCGCTCCGACGCTGCAGCCGGCCACCCGGTCCACCCGGATGCCCGCCTGTTCGAGCTCCATGAGGACGCCGATGTGCGCGAAGGCGCGAGCGCCGCCGCCTGCCATGACCACCCCGACCGACGTGCCGGCGATCGCCGCAGCGACCGGCCGCATGGCCCGGGGCACCTCGTCGTCGTCGGCGAACGTGATCCGACCCGGCGTCAAGCGCTCGGTCCACCGCGCGACCCGTGCTCGCGAGGGACGAGAGCCGACGATCACCAGCTCGCAGTGCTCGTGGTCGAGCACGGCGACGAGGTCGACCGAGTCCGGGTCGACGTCGCGGGTGACGAGCACGAGCCGGTCAGCCTGCCGGCGCGCGAAGTGCCACGTGTCGTCACCCGGTGCTTCGGCGACCATGACGACCCGGTCGTTGTCACGCTCGGCGCGCAGCAGCTTCTCGGGGTCCGGGTGCGTCAGTGTCGCCACGGTGACATCGCGACCGAGGCTCTCGACCAGGGCGTGCGCGACCGACTCGGTCGGGGCGTCGGCCTGGAGCGCGAGCACGGCGACCACGGCCGGGGCCACGTCGCGGGGTGAAGGCGCCGGCCGTGCCCCCGCGAGCTGCTCGGCCAGGACGGCCGTGAGCGCGCTCAAGGCGACCGGGTCCTCGCGGACGACCCGGTCGAAGGTGGTGCGCGAGATGCGGGCCACGACGCTGTCGCGTCGCGCCCGGACGGACGCCGACCGGGTGCCGCCGGTCAGCAGCGCCAGCTCACCGAGGGCCGCCCCGGGACCGAGCTCGCGCACGACGTGGTCGTCCACGATCACGTCGAGGCGACCGGTGCGCACGACGTAGAGCGAGTCTGCGTCGTCCCCTTCGCGCAGCAGCCAGGTCCCGGCGGGTACGGCGACCTCCTCCGCCGCGTCGTCGAGTGCCGTCCGGGAGGTCGCGGGGAGCCGGCCGAAGAGGGGCAGCGCCTCGACGGTGCCCTCGGGAGCCGCGCAGACGGGGTCCGGAAGGTGGACCGAGACGCGACCGTCGTCGTCGGACACCCCGTTGTCGACCGCGGGGGTGATCCGTCCGAGCGCGAGGGCGATCAGGGCGCAGAGCGTGAAGCAGCCCACGGCGAACACCCAACCCGGGCGCAGGTCGTCGGCTGCGGTGAGCGGTGTCGGCGTCCCGATGATGACCACGAGCAGGGCGATGCCCAGGACACCGCCGACCTGGCGCGAGCTCGACACCACCGCCGACGCCGTGGCATAGCGGCCACCCGGCACCGAGGACAGTGCCGCACTGCCGAGGAGCGGGAGCACCGCGCCAGCACCGATCCCGCTGAGCACCTGGCCGGGGAGCCACACGCCGAGGAAGTCCGGTGTGGTGCCGGAACGAGTGGCGTACCAGACGTAGGCCAGTGCCCAGATGACGGCTCCGGGCACGACGAAGCGGCGGTAGCCGGAGGATGCGGCGCGGGGGCCGAGCGCCGCGGCCACGATCGCTGCCACCAGCGCCCCCGGTACCAGGGCGAGGCCGGCCTGCAGCACGGTGTAGCGCCACACGTACTGCAGCCACAGGATGTTGACGAGCAGATAGGAGTAGAAGCCCATCCCGGCAAGGATCGTCGAGGCGTTCGCGACGGCGAACGGGCGGATCCGCAGCAGGGCCATGTCGAGCAGCGGTGATCGGTGGTGCCGCGAGCTCCAGACGAACCCGGAGAAGGCCAACGCTGCACCGAGCAGGCAGCCGAGGATCGCCGGGCTGCCCCAGCCCCAGTCGTTGCCCTGCACGATCGCCGTGGTGAGCAGGGCGAGAGCGAGTGCGAACAGGGACGCACCGCGGAGGTCCGGGACCCGGCGACGGCCCGGCGCGCGGCTCTCGTCGAGGCGTCGACGCGCAGCGACGTAGGCGAGCAGCCCGACCGGCAGGTTGATGAGGAATGCCCAGCGCCAGTCACCGATCTCGATGAGCAGGCCCCCGACGGGCGGTCCGAGCCCGGCGGCGACCGCGGCAGACGCGCCCCACAGCCCGACCGCGTGCGTGCGGTGGGCGGGGTCGAACGCCTCGACGACGAGCGCGAGGGAGGCCGGGACGAGCAGAGCCGCCCCGAGCGCCTGGAAGGCGCGCGCGGCGATGAGGAACTCCACGGTCGGGGCGACCGCGCAGACGACGGAGAACGCGGTGAAGACCACCACGCCCCACATGAAGGCGCGTCGGCGTCCGATGAGGTCAGCCAGCCGCCCCGCGGGGACCAGGAAGGCCGCGAACACGATGTTGTAGGAGTTGAGCACCCAGGACAGCCCGCTGATGGAGGTGTCGGGGAAGGACTCACGGATGCTCGGGAACGCGACGTTGACGATCGTCGCGTCGAGGAACGCGAGGAAGGCACCCAACGACGCCACCAGCAGCACGGTCCGGTCGGTGACCCGGCCGCTGGTGATGACGAGGGGGCTGGGACCAGCGCTGACCTCGGCTCGACTCGTCGTCGTGGGCATGTCCACCTTCCGTACGGCAGGACGCGGCCCGCCTGTGCGGACCGCGTGGGGTGGTGCCGAGGTTCGTGCGCCGTCTGGGCCTCGCCCCGTGCGACACCCGATACCCGGCGTACCGGTGGACATAGTGCTGCACCGAGCGACCGGGTGGGCGCTGATTGAACCGACAAGTTCCGCGGCGCTTCGGCGGTTGCCGACGGTCGGGGCCGCGCTCAGCCGCTGGGCGGGACGACGATGCGGGCCACCCCGGAGTCCAGGTCGACGCGGCTCCGCGGCGGAGCGGCTGCGTCGTCCTCGTCGCGCGAGAGCTCCAGGAACGCGTC
>JANMMN010000338.1:0-3425 GCA_031373405.1 Actinomycetes bacterium | reverse complement strand
CCACTCGACGGCGGCGGGTCGCAGCGAACCGCGCCCTGCCGGGTCGACCGGGCGGAGCGGCGCGTGCGGGTCGTCGAAGAGGTCGCCGAACGACGGCGTCCCCGAACCCTGGTCACTGCTCACGGTGCCCAACCGTACGTGACGCCGGCACCGCCTTCCGTCGTCGGCACGAGCTCGGTGATCGTGCCGTCGGCAGACGCGACCAGCTCAGGGGCGGCCAACGGCCGGGTGGCTGTGGTGAGCAGGCGCGGTGCGGGCAGCCCGGAGCCGTCCTCGTCCGCGGTCCCGACCACGCCGAGGTCGGTGAGCCGCCGGGCGCTCACGAGCACCCGGGACTCCAGCGAGCCGACCGCGCTGTTGTAGGCCCCTACCGCTGCGTCGAGCGAGCTGGCGAGCTTGACCAGGTGCGTGCCCAGCCCCGCGATGCGACCGTGCAGCTCCCGGGCGACCGCGTGCACCTCGGTCACGTTGCGCGCTGCTGACTCCTGCCGCCAGGTGTGCGCGATGGCACGCAGGATCGCGAGCAGGGTGGTCGGGGTGGCCAGCACCACGTCGCGATCGAAGGCGTGCTGGAGCAGGTCGGGTCGCTCGTCGAGGGCGGCGGAGAGCAACGACTCCGCCGGGAGGAACAGCACCACGAGCTCGAGGGAGTCATACCGGCGCCAGTACTCCTTCGACCCGAGGGCGTCGACGTGGGCCACGACGTCAGCCGCGTGCCGGGCGAGCAGGCGACGCGCCGTCTCGTCGTCGGTGGCGTCGACCGCCTCGAGGTAGGAGGCCATCGGGACCTTGGCGTCGACGACGACATGGCGGCCGTCGGCAAGGTTGACCACGAGGTCGGCCCGCAGCAGGTCGCCATCGTCACCGCGGGTGCTCGACTGCTCCTCGAAGTGGACGTGACGCACCATGCCGGAGGACTCGACGATGCGGCGCAAGGTCATCTCGCCCCACTGCCCCCGTACGTCGGTGCGACGCAGAGCGGATGCGAGCCGCCCGGTCTGGTCGCGCAAGGACTCCGTCCCGGTCGCGGCGGCCAGGATCTGCGCGCGCAGGTCGGCGTGCGCTCGGGTGCGCTCGGTCTCGGCGGCGGAGAGGTCGGCCGAGACGCGCGCCAGGGTCTGCTGCACGGGGGCGACGAGGGCAGCGACCGCGGCGCGCTCGGCGGCCAGCGTCGATGCCGCCGGCCGGCCGTAGCGGCTCGCAGCGAGCACGACGGTCGCGCCGAGGGCGGTGCCCAGGACGAGGCCGACGAGGAGGGGGAGGAGTTCGCTCATGCCGCGAGCCTGTCGCCCACCTCCGACAGTCACCGGGATCTCGCCGTACGACGCGCTCAGCCAGCGCGTTGACCTTGACGTGGCGTCAACCTCTACCGTCGTCGTGAAGGAGGTCGCGATGAGCTGGTCGATCGTCGAGGTGGCCCGGCACGCGGGGGTCTCCTCCCGCACGCTGCGGCACTACGACGACCTGGGGCTCGTGCCTCCGGCGTACGTCGGTGCCAACGGCTACCGCTACTACGAGCGCGCGCAGCTCCACCGGCTCCAGGAGGTGCTGGTGCTGCGCGAGCTCGGGCTCCCGCTCGATGCGGTGGCCCGGGTGCTCGACGGCACCGGCGACCGGGTCGCGGTGCTGCGCGAGCACCGCGATGCGCTCCGGCGCGAGCAGGAGCGGATCTCCCGGCTGGCCGACACTGTCGGCCGGACCATCGAGGAGCTGGAAGGAGGTGAGCTCATGAGTCCCGCAGAGCTGTTCGACGGGTTCGATCCCGAGACGCAGGCGCAGTACGAGGCCGACCTGGTCGATCGGTACGGGCCAGCCGTCGCGGACCCGATCGAGGAGTCCCGGCGTCGGGTCGCCGCGATGGGCACCGGCGCGCTGGCCGAGGTCGACGCGGCCTATGTGGGTATCGGTCGACGGTTGATCCCGCTGATCGACGCCGGTGTGGCACCCGACGACGAGCGCGTGCTCGACGTCGTGGCCGACCACTACGCGATCGTGGCCCGGTTCTGGACCCCGGACGCGGAGCAGTACGCCGGCCTCGGTGATCTCTACGTCGACCACGAGGACTTCCGTGCCCGCTATGACGCGGAGCACCCGCGGATGGCCGAGTACCTGCGCGACGCGATGGCGGCGTACGCCGTTGCCCGGCTGACCTAGCGGGCGGCGGGGGAGTGCACGCCCCCGCCGCTAGCCGCGACGGTCAGGTGCACTCCGTCCGGCACCTAGAATCTCTGCTCGTGGCACTCACCATCGGAATCGTCGGACTCCCCAACGTGGGAAAGTCGACGCTGTTCAACGCCCTGACCAAGAACGACGTGCTCGCGGCGAACTACCCCTTCGCGACGATCGAGCCCAACGTCGGTGTCGTCGGCGTTCCCGACCCCCGCCTCGCGGTGCTCGCGGGGATCTTCGGCTCCGCACGCCAGCTGCCGGCGACGGTGTCCTTCGTCGACATCGCCGGCATCGTGAAGGGCGCCAGCGAGGGTGCGGGGCTCGGCAACAAGTTCCTGGCCACCATCCGCGAGAGCGACGCGATCTGCCAGGTGATCCGGGTCTTCACCGACCCCGACGTCATCCATGTCGAGGGCAAGGTCGACCCCCAGGACGACATCGAGATCATCAACACCGAGCTGATCCTCGCCGACCTCCAGACCGTCGAGAAGGCGCTGCCGCGACTCGAGAAGGAGGCGCGGCTCAGCAAGGACCGCGGCGAGCACCTCGAGGCGGCGAAGAAGGCGTACGACCTCCTCTCCGGCGGCACCACGATCTTCGCCTCGGGCATGTCGACCGAGCACCTGCGCGAGCTCTTCCTCCTCACGGCGAAGCCGTTCCTCTATGTCTTCAACGTCGACACCGACGAGCTCGGCAACGCCGACCTGCTCGGCGAGCTGCGTGCCCTCGTCGCTCCGGCGGAGGCGGTGTTCCTCGACGCGAAGACCGAGGCGGAGCTCACCGAGCTCGACGACGACGAGGCGCTCGAGCTGCTGCAGTCCATCGGTCTCGAGGAGTCCGGCCTCTCCCACCTCGCGCGGGTCGCGTTCGACACCCTCGGTTTGCAGACCTACCTCACTGCCGGCCCCAAGGAGTCGCGCGCCTGGACGATCTCCCAGGGAGCGACTGCTCCCGAGGCGGCCGGGGTGATCCACACGGACTTCCAGAAGGGGTTCATCAAAGCCGAGGTCATCTCGTTCGCGGATCTCGTGACGTGCGGCTCGGTCGCGGAGGCCCGCGCGAAGGGAAAGGCTCGGATGGAAGGCAAGGACTACGTCATGCACGACGGCGACGTGGTCGAGTTCCGCTTCAACGTCTGACGATTGCCCCGGCAGCCCGCTGAGCCGCGATTACACCGGTTCCAAGATCGCTAAGTCCGCATTCAGGCGCACTCCGCTTCTGGTGCGGGACCTGTCAGTTCACCTTCCGCCGCGTCG
>JANMMN010000033.1:0-10139 GCA_031373405.1 Actinomycetes bacterium | reverse complement strand
ACTCGCGGCGGCCCACCTCCACCCGACCGGCGAGCACGACACAGCCGCGACCCTGCGCCAGGGATGCCTCAGCCACGCCGGAGACGACCTTGCCGCGCAGGCTCGCCCAGTCGAACGCGCCCTCACCGGTGACGACGAGGTCGCTCGCAGCGATCCGGCCCGCCAGGTCGACGGCATCGAGCACCGTGGCGATGCCAGGCACCCGGGTTGCCCCGAGCGCCATCAGGGCATAGCCGAGCCCACCCGCGGCGCCGGCGCCGAGGGCGACGGAGGGGTCCTTGCCGTCGGGCCGACGGCCGACCGCGGCTGCGAACGCCTCGAGCGAGCCCTCGAGCTCCATCACTGCGGCGTCGTCGGCACCCTTCTGCGGGGCGAAACCGTTGGTGGCGCCGCGCAGCCCCAGCAGCGGGTTGTCGACGTCGGTGGCGACGACGACCTCGATGCCGTCGAGCGCGGCACGGGCCGGCGCCAGGTCGACGTGGGCGATGCCGCGCAACCCGGCACCACCGCCGGCCAGCAGGTCGGTCAGGTCCGAGCCGTCGGCGGCCACGGCGTGCGCCCCCAGCGCGGCGAGCAGCCCAGCACCGGCGTCGTTCGTGCCCGAGCCGCCGAGGCCGACGACGACCCGGTGAGCACCGGCAGCGACGGCGGCCGCGACGAGCGCCCCGACGCCGTAGGACGTCGTGAGCCGGGGATCACGCGAGGCGGGCGGGACGAGGTGCAGGCCGCAGGCCTGGGCGCTCTCGACGTACGCCGTCCCCTCGACGACCAGCACGGTCGCCGGCACCGGTGCGCGCAGCGGTCCGGCCACGGTGACCGGGAACAGCTCGCCGCCCAGCGACGCGTGCAGCACGTCGAGGAAACCCGGGCCTCCGTCGGCGAGCGGCACCTCGACGAGCAGGTCGTCGGGCGAGGTGCGACGCCAGCCGTCGGCGATCGCGGCGGCGGCCTCGACAGCCGTCAGGGTGCCCGCGAACTTGTCCGGGGCGATGAGGATGCGCACGTGCCGACGCTAGCGGCCGCGCGTCGCCGCACCCGCAGCCGCATGCGAGGATCGGACCATGACGACCGAGAGCTTCGTCGACCCGTTGCCGACCCCGCTCGCCCTGCTGTTGCTCGGTCGGGGCGCCGACCCCGGCTCCGAGCGCGGCGTCGAGTGCCCCGGTGACCTCCCTGCGGCGAGCGACCCCGGGCTCGTCGATCGGGCGCGCGCCGCCAAGGCAGCGCTCGGTGATCGCGTCTTCGTGCTCGGCCACCACTACCAGCGCGACGAGGTGATCGAGTTCGCCGACGTCACGGGAGACTCCTTCAAGCTCGCTCGCGAAGCCGCCGCGCGGCCGGACGCCGAGTACGTCGTGTTCTGCGGCGTGCACTTCATGGCCGAGAGCGCCGACATCCTCACCGGCCCGGACCAGGCCGACATCCTGCCGGACCTCGCGGCAGGGTGCTCGATGGCGGACATGGCGGCGATCGGTCAGGTCGAGGACGCCTGGGACGTGCTCTCCGACGCCGGCATCAGCGACGTCACGATCCCGATCACGTACATGAACTCCACCGCCGCGATCAAGGCGTTCACGGGGCGCAACCACGGCGCCGTGTGCACGTCGTCGAACGCGCGGCGGGCGCTGGAGTGGGCGTTCGAACGGGGCGAGAAGGTGTTCTTCCTGCCCGACCAGCATCTCGGTCGCAACACCGCGGTGCTCGAGCTCGGGTTGTCCCTCGACGACTGCGTCGTCTTCGACCCGCACCGGCCGCACGGCGGCCTCACGACCGACGAGCTGCGGGCCGCGAGAGTGATCCTGTGGAAGGGCCACTGCTCGGTTCATGGTCGCTTCGCGCTGGGCTCGGTCATCGACGTCCGCGAGCGGATCCCCGGCGTGACCGTGCTCGTGCACCCCGAGTGCACGCACGAGGTCGTCACCGCAGCCGACCTCGTCGGATCCACCGAGTTCATCATCAACACCCTCGACGCCGCGCCCGCCGGAACTGCCTGGGCGATCGGCACCGAGCTCAACCTGGTGAAACGGCTCGCGCTCACCCACCCGGACAAGACGGTCGTCTTCCTCGACAAGACGGTGTGCTTCTGCGCCACCATGAACCGCATCGACCTGCCGCACCTGGTGTGGACGCTCGAGAACCTCGTCGCCGGCAACGTCGTCAACCGCATCGAGGTCGACGCCGACGTCGCACACTGGGCCGGGATCGCCCTGGACCGCATGCTCGCGCTGCCGGGCGTGGCCGCAGCACCGAGGGACTGACTCCTCCGGCGCGTGCTCAGAGCCCTGGCGCGCCCCAGACGGCGAACCAGCGGCTGGTCTCCGGCTCGACCTTGAGGTCGTTCGCGAGCAGCTCACGCACCTGGAGCTCCAGCAGGTTGTCGCGACGCCGCACCGCGGAGCCGTCGACGGTCGTCCCCGATCCCTCCGCGGGGGCGAAGGGGTAGAACGTGCCCTGCTTGAACAGGTAGACGAGCCCGAGGCGGCGGCCGCCGGGATCGGTGAAGGACACCAGCGAGCACAGCAGGGTCGGCCCGAACCCGGAGTCCTGGAGCGAGGAGTTCACCGCGTGCAGGTCGGTGACGAGGCCGGCGAGGTCCGGCGGGTCGGTGCGACAGACCAGCCAGGTGTAGCCGAAGGCGTCGACGTCCACCTCAACCTTCGGTCCGCCGTCGACGTCGAGCAGGGCCTGCACCTCGGCCTGGACGTCGGCGAAGGCGCGGCCCTCGGGAGCCCGGAACGCTACCGAGCCCGTACCCGTCGGCGCGAAGTCCAGCGACACCTCAAGGGTGATGCCCGCCGAGGGCAGCGCGAAGAGCTGGTCGAGGTCGGGACGCGCCGGCTTGCGGCGGCCGAGGATCGAGTCGAAGAGGCCCACGACCCCAGCCTGCCCCATGCCCGGGACCGGCTCAGCCGCCGACCTGCTCCTGGGGCTCCGGCGTACGCCGGAAGCTGCGCAGGAGCGCCGCGCCGCCACGGTTGATCGCGACACCGACGCCGGCGTTCGCGACCGCGATGAGCGACGCGCCGAGGACGAACGGGATGAAGTCGACCGTGCCGTTGGCGTAGACGCCGGACACGACCAGCAGCGCCGGCCAGCCGATGGCGGCGGCGACGAGCACGGACCGCCAGAAGTAGCCGCCGACCAGACCGAGCACGAGAAGATTCGGGATCATGCGCACCCCCCGGGGTGGGCACCACTGTAGGCCGCGTGCGCGGCGCCGACCAGGGTCAGCGCTGGCCGAGCTGCGTGGCGATCTGCGCCAGCTGCTCGAGCCGCTTCTCCAGCGGCGGGTGCGTGTGGAACAGCGACGAGATCGACGCCTTGCTCGTCAGCGCGGGTGCGAAGGCGAACGCCGACACGGCCTCCATCGAGCGCAGGTCGCGGTCCGGGATCGCCGAGATGTCGCCGGCCACCTTCTGCAGCGCGGAGGCCAGTGCGGAGGGGTTGCCGGTGAGCAGTGCGCCGGTGCGGTCGGCGGAGAGCTCGCGATAGCGCGACAGCGTGCGGGTGAGCACGAAGGACACGACGTACACGACCGCGCTGACGACCATGACGACGAGGAACATCAGCGCGGCGTTCTGATCGCGGTCGCGTCCCATGCCGCCCCACATCCACATCCGGGTGAGCAGCCCGGCGAGCACGCCGGCGAACGACGCGATCGTCATGACCGTCACGTCGCGGTGCGCGACGTGGGAGAGCTCGTGGGAGATCACACCTTCGAGCTCGGCGACCTCGAGGCGACGCAGCAGCCCCGTGGTGACGCAGATGACCGCTCGCTTCGGTGAACGTCCGGTCGCGAAGGCGTTGGGCACATCGGTGTCGGCCACCGCGATGCGCGGCTTGGGCATGTCGGCCATGGCGCAGAGCCGGTCGACCAGCGCGTGCAGCTCGGGTGCCTGCTCCGGCGTGACCTCGACCGCGCGCATCGCCCGCAACGCCATGGTGTCGGAGAAGAACCACTGTCCCCACAGCATGCCGCCCGCGATGACCAGCACGAAGATCGTGGAGAACCCGACCGCGATCAGGACAGCAGCCAGCGCGACGTAGAGCAGCCCCAGGCCGAACATGGTGCCGACCATGCGTCGGGTCAGTCCGCGGTCGGTCTCGTACCGCGTGCCAGCCATGTCCTACGCCGTCCTCTCATCGGTGCCGGACGGCACCACCCAAGTCGTCAACGATCAGGGATGCGCGCCTGTTCCCGAGGGAGCGAGGACTCAGCCGGGAACGAGCCCCTCGCCACCGAGCATGTCGCGGATGTCGTCCTCGCTCGCGTCGGCGAACGGGAGGATCACCGCCGACTCCTCGATGTCGTCGTCGGGCGGCCGCACGCCGACCGAGCGCACCTTCGCGAGCAGCGCGTCGAGCGCCCGCCGGAAGGTGTCCTCGGCGGCGCCGAGCG
Source organism: Actinomycetes bacterium (assembly GCA_031373405.1). GTDB lineage: Bacteria > Actinomycetota > Actinomycetes > S36-B12 > CAIYMF01 > Longivirga. Next base: position 5,740 of record JANMMN010000033.1, on the reverse strand, counting down.
CTGCCTCCAGCTCGCTGTCGAGGCGGTTGATCTCCTCGAGCTCGCTGTCGGCGACGACGAACTGACCTTCACCCAGGATGCGGATCAGCATGGTCGACTCCTCAGGCCTGGGACTGCTCGGGCTTGGCGGCGGGTGCCTCGATCGCGGGTGCGGATGCCGCCTCGACGGCAGCAGGCGCTCCCCCGACCTCGGCCTTGAGCGCCGCCAGCTGGTTCTCGACGTCGTTGCCGCTCGCCATGCGCTCGAGCTCGAGCGTGATCGAGTCCTTGCTGGTGCCGGTGGCGTCGTCGAGGGCGCCGGAGGCGAGCAGCTCGTCGATGGCCATCCCGCGAGCCTGCATCTGCGCGGTCTTGTCCTCGGCCCGCTGGATCGCCATGCCGACGTCGCCGAGCTCCTCGCTGATGCCCGAGAACGCCTCGTTGATCTTGGTCTGCGCCTCGGCCGCGGAGTACGTCGCCTTGATCGTCTCCTTCTTGGTGCGGAAGGACTCGACCTTCGCCTGCAGCCGCTGGCTCGCCGCGACGAGCTTCTCCTCCTGGTCGGCGAGCTGCGCGTGCTGCGTCTGCAGGTCGGCGATCTGGGTCGCGAGGCCGGAGCGGCGGGTGAGCGCCTCGCGGGCGAGGTCCTCACGCCCGCCGGCGAGGGCGGCCTTGGCCTGCGCCTCGAGCTTGTCACCCTGCTGCTGGAGCTGCGCGAGCTGGAGCTCGAGGCGCTTGCGGCTCGTCGCGACGTCAGCGACGCCACGACGCACCTTCTGCAGCAGCTCGAGCTGCTTCTCGTAGGAGTAGTCGAGCGTCTCGCGTGGGTCCTCGGCCTTGTCCAGGGCCTTGTTGGCCTTGGACTTGAAGATGAGGGTGAAGCGCTGCCAGAGGCCCATCGCGGGCGCCCCCTTTTCTTGGTGGTGTTCCGGGAGCCGGCGCCCAGGGCACCGGAGTCACCCCAACCTATCCGCACCTCCGCGCACTGTCCTCCCCGTCCCCGTCCCAGCGATCCTCTTCCCGGGCGCCGGGCGCCGGGCGGCGTACGACGGACACGGTCAGGACCACGCCGGGCGCCGACGTAGGCTCTCCCCGTGTTCCGCCGCAACCGCACCGACGAGCCCGCTCCCGATGTCTCGACCGAGGCGACCACCGAGTCCGCCCAGGGCAAGGGGCGTCCGACGCCGACGCGCAAGGAGGCCGAGGCCGCGCGCAAGGCAGCCCTCACCGGCGTGCCCAGCGACCCGAAGGCAGCCAGGAAGGCCGCACGTGAGGCCGACCGGCAGGCGCGGTACGAGGCTCGGCTCGCGCTGCAGAGCGGCGACGTCCGCAACCTCCCGGCCCGCGACGCCGGACCGGTGAAGGCGTGGGTGCGCAACTACGTCGACGGCCGCCGCAGTGCCGGCGAGCTGTTCATCCCTGTCGCCGTCGCCGTGCTCGTGCTCGGTTTCGTCCGGGTCCAGGCCGTGCAGGTCGGGCTCCTGTGGGTCTGGTCGGCGATGCTCATTGGTGTCGTCGCCGACTCGGCCTTCCTCGTGTGGCGACTGCGGAGCGGGATCGCGCAGGAGTTCCCCGACGAGGGCCGTGGCGGGGTCACCTATGGCGTCCTGCGCAGCCTCCAGCTGCGTCGGCTGCGCCTGCCACCGCCCGTGGTGAAGGCCAACGGCTCTCCCGTCGTCCCCAAGAAGCCCAAGGCCTCCTGACCCTCGAACGCCGGGGCGCTCCACGTGATCGCGTGGGTCGCGCCACCGGCATAGGCTCGTCCCATGCAGCACCGATTCCTCGGCCGGAGCGGCCTCAAGGTCAGCGAGATCTCCTACGGCAACTGGATCACCCACGGGTCCCAGGTCGAGGAGGACGCCGCGATCGCCTGCGTCAACGCAGCACTCGACGTCGGCATCACGACCTTCGACACCGCCGATGTCTACGCCGGCACGAAGGCCGAGGCAGTGCTCGGACGCGCCCTGAAGGGTCAGCGGCGCGAAGGCCTCGAGATCTTCACGAAGGTCTACTGGCCGACCGGCCCGGGGCCGAACGACCGCGGGCTGTCGCGCAAGCACATCCGCGAGAGCATCGACGCATCGCTGCGTCGCCTGGGGACCGACTACGTCGACCTCTATCAGGCGCACCGCTATGACCACCAGACCCCGCTCGAGGAGACGCTGCGCGCGTTCGACGACCTCGTCCGGGCGGGCAAGGTGCTCTACGTCGGAGTCTCGGAGTGGGACGCGGCCACGATCCGGCGGGCCACCGAGATCGCCGACCAGCTCGGCTTCGACCGCCTGGTGTCCAACCAGCCGCAGTACTCCATGCTCTACCGCGTCATCGAGGCCGAGGTCGTGCCGACCAGCCTCGAGCTCGGGCTCGGTCAGATCGTGTGGAGCCCCATCGCCCAGGGCATCCTCACGGGCAAGTACCTCCCCGGCCAGCCGGCACCCGAGGGATCGCGCGCGACCGACCCGACCAGCGGGCACTTCACCGAGCGGCTGCGCACCGACGAGATCCTCACCCGGGTGCAGGCGCTCAAGCCCCTCGCCGAGCAGGCGGGGCTGACCATGGCGCAGCTCGCCGTCGCCTGGGTGCTCCAGCATGAGTCGGTGTCCTCCGCGATCATCGGTGCCACCCGACCCGAGCAGGTCACGGAGAACGCCACGGCCAGCGGTGTCGTCCTCGAGGACGACCTGATGGCGGCGATCGACATCGTCCTCGGCGACGTCGTCGTCACCGACCCCCGCCTCACCGTCTCCCCCGACCCGCGGCCGTGACCACCGGGAGCTGGACCTGGCGCTACGAGCAGGCCGACGGGAGCCCCGTCTCCTTCTCGGCCGATGGCACACCCGAGGGGTTCCCGTCGCAGGCGGACGCCGAGACCTGGATCGGTGAGGAATGGCAAGGGCTCCTCGCCGCCGGTGTCGACGCCGTATCGCTGCTCGAGGCCGACCGGGTCGTCTACGGCCCGATGAGCCTGCACGCGCCCCAGTGACCTGCACGCGCCCCACTGAGACCTGGCGGCGCTCCCAGCCGACGCCGGCTCGAGGCGTCGCGTCCTTTGACTCCGAGGGGCCGGGCGTGATCGAGTACGACCGCACCCCACGGTGCGACACAACTGAATGACACGCGTCTGACACCCAGGGGAAGCCGGTCCGATTCCGGCGCTGACCCGCAACCGTAGGCCGATCTCCGCAGCGACTGCTGCGTGACGACGGCAAGCCGGAGCACCTGGCGGGCGCGAGAGGCTCACCCGTCGAGGTCTACGGATCGAGCCCGGATCGCACCCCGGTCCGACCTCTCGCCCCTCGCGCCGGTCCCTCGCGGACCGTGGCCGAGGGGTTCGTCGTCTCCAGGGCGTGATCCGGAGCGCGTGAACGCGACCGATCACCGAGAGGCACCACCGTGATCGTCCTTCCCACCCGGCTCGCTGCCGGCTTGCTCGCCGCCACCACCGCCCTGTCGCTCAGCGGCGCAGTCGTGGCGATCGCCCCCGCACAGGCGGCGGCACCCGCCGTCCAGGTCGGGCTCTTCGGGTCCCAGGACCCCACCTACGACGGCGCCTTCCGCCAGTCGCTCGGCCTGCTCGCCTTCCTGGCCGCGGGGCAGACGCCCCCGGCGGAGTCGGTGACCTGGCTGCTCGACCAGCAGTGCGCCGACGGCGGGTTCCAGGCCTTCCGCGAGGACACCTCGCTCGCCTGCGTCGCGTCGGACCACACGACCTACGCCGGACCGGACACGAACTCCACCGGTCTCGCGGCAGCGGCGCTCGTCGCCCTCGGTCGCACGGCGCAGGCGACCCGGGCCAGGACCTGGCTGCTGTCGACGCAGCGCCCCGACGGCGGATTCCCGTACTACGCCGGGGGCGACTCGGACGCCAACTCGACGGCCTCGGTGCTCGTCGCGACCAACAACGCCGGGCTCGCGCCCTCCGCGATCACCAACGGGACCTTCTCCGCCGTCGACTACGTCACCGGCCTCCAGGTCGGCTGCGCCGGCGCTGCCGGCGGCGAGGACGGCGGCTTCGCCTACCAGGACTACGGCACCGGCCTGGTCGCCAACGACATCGCCTCCGCGCAGGCGACCTTCGCGCTCACCGGCGCGAAGCTCCCGCTCGCCGCGGGTGCAGTGTCGTCCTCGGTCCCCCGGGCAAGCTGCCCGACGCCCACGTCGCCGAGCGACATCACGGTGACCAAGGGAGGTGCCGGATACCTCGCGCGGCTCCTCGAGGCCTACGACGGCGCCGTGCCCCAGTTCGACTACACCTCCGGCACCCGGTCGAAGGGCACGGTCTCCCCCGGCGACACAGCCTGGGCGGCGCTCTCGCTGACCGCGGTCGGAGTCGGCTCGACCCAGGTCGCGGCGGCGCTCGGGGTGCTGGCCACCGCGACCGTCCCCACGAAGGCGGCGGCGGCGCGCTCCTCGGCCGGCAACCCGGCGACCGACGTCCCGGGCGTGCTCGCTCTCGCCGCGCTGGCGGCGGCCGCGGGTGGAGGCAGCGCCGACTCCGTCGACGCACTGGTCGACCGGATCGGGGCGACCACACGGCTGGCGGCGACACCCACGGCGACTGCCACGCCCTCCGCGTCACCGTCGACGTCGGGCAGCGCCACACCCACCGCCTCCCTCACGCCGACCGGGTCCGGGACCCCCGAGGTGATCGACGACTCCGGCTTGCTCCCCCCGAGCGGAGCCGGCCGCGGGACGGCCGCCCTGGGCCTCGCCGGGCTCGCGCTGCTCCTGCTCGGCGCCCTCGCCGTGGTGCAGTCCCGTCGCGGGGCGCACCGGGCATGACCACAGCACGCCGGGGTACGACGGTCGCGCGGTTCACCGCCGCCGTCGTCCTCGGCGTGCTCGGGGCCGTGCCCGTCAGCCTCGTCGTCGCGGCCGTCGCGCCGAGCACCGCCTCCGCGGCGACCTACCGCTACTGGACGTACTGGTGGGGACGGCCGGGCACGACCTCCTGGCAGTTCGCCTCGCTCGGACCGGCATCCGACGTCCCCGGTGACGGCTGGGTGCTGGGCTGGCGCTTCGGTACGACGAACACCAGCGGCACCGGCGCCAAGCCGCCCCGGACCTCCCACACCTACGCCGACCTGTGCGGAGATCCGGCCGTCGAGACCGGTCGGATCAGGGTCGCGGTCGTCGTCGACTACGGCAGCGACGCCGACGCCCCGCCCGGCGAGAGTCCCCCCGGCGGCGGCACCGCGCGTGTCGAGTGCACGTCGATCCGCGCGGGCGCGCACGGGTTCGCGGCGATGACCGAGGTGCGGCTCGGCCTGCGGGTCGGCGACCAGGGACTCGTCTGCGGCATCGACGGCTACCCGCGCACCGAGTGCGCGGCCGTGGTGGTCGCGTCGGCGGCGTCCCCCACGCCGACCGCCTCGACCGTGCCCACCGCGACCCGGTCCGCGACGCCCCCACGCGCGTCCTCGGTGCCGACGACCACCGCCTCGCGCTCGGCGGCGTCGGCCGCTCGGCCCTCCGACCCGGCTACGTCCGGCTCCGGGACGGCGACGACGTCGGCGGCCGGCTCGCCGTCGAGCGCCTCAGCCGCCGCGGGCACCCCGTCGACGCTCGGCTCGACCGCATCACCGGCTGCTCCGTCGGCCACCTCGGCCCTGAGCACGACCCCGACCCTGCCAGCTCGGAGTGGCACCCCCCTCGCCGCCTCCGGGACCCCGACGAGCACCGGCGGACCGCTCGGGTTCCTCGGCGGTGCTGTGCTCGTGGCGTTCGTCGGGGCCGGTGCGTGGTGGACCACGCGGCGAGG
>JANMMN010000025.1:0-7599 GCA_031373405.1 Actinomycetes bacterium | reverse complement strand
AGGTCGTCAGCGATGTGCCGCACGGCGGCGCGCGCGGAGGTGAGGGCAGCGGCGCTCTCCTCGGGGTGGGTGTCGGCGACCAGGGCGCCGAGCACGGCGCGGGCCGGCCAGACCAGGGGCACCGCACCCAGGCTCTCGGCGAGGGTGGCGGCTCGTCGCAACGTGACGGCGGCCTCGTCGAGCTCTCCGGCCTCGACGAGCGCCACACCGGAGAACAGCAGGCCCTTGGCCACGTGTCGCGGGGCGCCGGACGTCTCGGCCAGGCTGATGGCAGCACCGGCGCGGATCACCGCGTCTCCGGGTCGCCCACGCACCAGAGCGATCTCGGCACGGACCCAGTCGAGCCGTACCCGTTGGCGCCACCATTCGCCCCGGCCCTGCGCGAGCGCAGCCGCCTTGCCGAGCGCATCCTCGGCGGCCTCGGCGTCACCGAGCCCGACCGCGTCGGCGGCGAGTCCGAGGTAGGCGTCGAACCGGGCTTCCGGCGCGTCCTGGGCCAGCTCGAGCGCATGTTCGTCGAAACGCCGGCCGTCTGAGTGGCGGCCGAGCTGGCGGAACACGCTGGCGAGCGTGGCCGCGGCCAGCGATGAGAACAGGCGTCGTTCCGGCTCCGGCGGCACCGAGTCGGCCAGGGGTTCGAGCACGACCATCGCCGAGCCGTAGTGGCCGGCAGCCCCGAGGCAGACGCCGAGGAGCCAGGCAGCAGCCGTGGCCTCGGCGTCGTGACCCTGAGCGTGCGCCAGCTCGACCGCGTGCTGCAGCGGCGCGAGGCCGGCGCTCGGCCGGCCGTGGAAGGCGGCCCGCTCGCCGGTCGCGAGCAGCTCGGTCAGGTCGGCGTCCACCATGGCCCCGTCGTCGGCGTGGATGCGGCCGCGGTGGGCCGCGGTGCGTCACGGAGCGTATCGGCCGGGACCGGCACAGGGGCGGCCTCGACCTGAGCTCAGACGCTGACGGCGTGGCCGATGCGCGCCACGGCGTCGACGAGGTCGCTGACCCGACCCACGCCCGCAGGCAGCTCCGGGCCCCAGCCCGGTCCTGCGGCCAGCACGACGGGGGCGGGGCGCACGGCCGGCAGGTCGGCCAGCTGGGTCGGGTCACCGGTCGCGGGGGCGTAGGACCAGACGAGCACAGCCGCAGGGCCGGTACGCCGGATGGCCGCCACCAGGGCATCGTGCGGCACGCGCGCGCCGAGCACGCGCGCGCCGATCCGGCGCTCCGCGAGCGCGGCAGCGACCGCGAACAACGGCAGGGAGTGCATCTCCTCGTCTGCGCAGGCGAGCAGCACGGGACGCGGGTTCACCGGGGAGTGCAGGCGGGCGACGACCCCGGCGAGCGCAGCGACGATCGACTCCGAGAGCAGATGCTCGACCTCGACGCCGCGGCCCGTGTTCTCCCACCGACGTCCGACGCCGACGAGCACCGGCGCGAGGAGGTGGTCCCAGGTCCAGACGACGCCGCGTCGGTCGAGCGAGTCGCGCACGAGCTCGGTGCTCGCGGTCGAGTCCAGGCTCATCGCGGCGCGGGCCAGGCCGCGGACCGCGGGGGTCCCGGGCGGCAGGGCGACGAGGTCACCGACACCGGCGCTCCCGTCCGCGTCGAGCTCGTCGAGCAGCGGGTCGAGGTCGACATCGGCGTACCCGGGCACGTCCTCCGCGGACGACGCCGGGGCGCTCAGCGCATGGATCAGCGGCGCGGCACTGACCTGCGCGACGAGCGCGGCACGTGCCGCATCACCGGGCGGGACGCCGGTGTTGACCAGGCGGCGCATGAGGTCGAGCCGGGCCAGGTCGATCGAGGTGTAGCGCCGGTGCGCGCCGGCCGTGTGGGTGGAGGGGCCGAGCCCGTAGCGACGGTCCCAGGTGCGCAGCGTCGCAGGAGCGACGCCGAGCCGACGGGCGACGGCCGCGACGGTGAGGCCCGGTCCGGCGGCGCTGGGGCGAGCAGCAGACGCTGAGGGCTCGGAGACGACCATGATTCCCGAGTCTGCGGCCGACCCGAGGGCACCGCCACTCGGGACGCGCCACAACCGAGTCACGATCCGGTCAGGACCCGCTGCGGGCGAGCGCAGGCTCAACGCCATCTGTGCGTCGCGGGGCACCTCAGCCGACCCATCAGCGCGGTCGAAGCCCCATGGCACGGCCGGAAACGGCGGTGCCATCAACTGTGGAAATCTTGTTCAGAAATTGTTCACCGTTCCGGCTTGACCAACTTATGAAGCGGTATTACAGTCCTCATCATCGAACACTCGAGTGAAAGGACGACACCATGGCTGACGTATCGAGGCTCCCCGGCCCCAACGCCGACGTGTGGGACTGGCAGCTCGACGGAGCCTGCCGCGGCGAGGACTCCGACCTGTTCTTCCACCCCGAGGGCGAGCGCGGACCGTCGCGCCTGTCCCGCGAGGTGGCCGCGAAGTCCGTCTGCGCGCGCTGCCCCGTGATCGCGCAGTGCGCCGCGCACGCGATCACGGTCAAGGAGCCGTACGGCGTCTGGGGCGGCATGTCCGAGGATGACCGAGAGTCGGTCTACCTCACCCAGCGGATGCGCCAGCCCTTCGCGCTTCCCGCCTGATCTTCCCCCGATCTCGCCGTACCCGGACCCCTCCCCAGGACGGCGCGCTCGCCGGCCGGACCCCTCCCGGTCGTCTCGGCCCCTCCCCCCGGGGTCGAGCCGCCGGACCGGACACCGGTGAGCAGAACGACGAAGCCCCGCCTGCACAGCAGGCGGGGCTTCGTCGCTGACTGGTGCTCAGTGGTTGTGGCCACCGGGACCGTGCGAGTGGCCCTGCCCGCGGCCGTCGTCGTCGGACTCCTTCTTCTCCACCACGAGCGCTTCGGTGGTGAGCAGGAGGGCGGCGATGGAAGCGGCGTTGGCGAGCGCCGATCGCGTCACCTTGACCGGGTCGATCACTCCGGCGGCGACGAGGTCGACGTACTCGTCGGTCGCAGCGTTGTAGCCGCTGCCGACGGGCATCTCGCGCACACGCGCCACGACGACGTAGCCCTGCTCGCCTGCGTTCTCGGCGATCCAGCGCAGCGGCTCGCCCACGGCCTTGCGGACGATGCTCACCCCGGTGCCTTCATCGCCGGTGAGCCCCAGGTTGTCGTCGAGCACGCTGGAGGCGTGGACGAGGGCGGAGCCGCCACCGGCGACGATGCCCTCCTCGATCGCGGCACGCGTCGCGGACACGGCGTCCTCGATGCGGTGCTTCTTCTCCTTGAGCTCGACCTCGGTGTGGGCGCCGACCTTGATGACGCACACACCGCCGGCGAGCTTGGCAAGACGCTCGTTGAGCTTCTCGCGGTCCCAGTCGCTGTCGGTGTTCTCGATCTCGGTGCGGATCTGTGCGACCCGGTCGGTGACGGCCTGGTGGTCGCCACCACCGTCGACGATGGTCGAGTCGTCCTTGGTGACGACGACGCGGCGCGCGGTGCCGAGCACCTCGAGGCCGACCTGGTCGAGCTTGAGCCCGACCTCGGGGGTGACGACCTGAGCACCGGTGAGGATCGCGAGATCCTGCAGGATCGCCTTGCGGCGGTCGCCGAACGCCGGGGCCTTCACCGCGACGGAGGAGAACGTGCCGCGGATGCGATTGACCACGAGGGTCGAGAGCGCCTCTCCGTCGACGTCCTCGGCCACGACGAACAGCGGCTTGCCGGCCTGGACGACCTTCTCGAGCAGCGGGAGCAGGTCGGAGACGCTCGACACCTTGTTCTGAACGATGAGCACGTAGGCGTCCTCGAGGACTGCCTCCATGCGCTCGGCATCGGTGACGAAGTACGGCGAGATGTAGCCCTTGTCGAACTGCATGCCCTCGGTGAAGTCGAGCTCGAGCGCGGTGCTGGTCGACTCCTCGACCGAGATGACGCCGTCCTTGCCGACCTTGTCGAACGCCTCGGCGATGAGGTCGCCGATCGCGCGGTCCTGCGAGGAGATGGTCGCCACGTCGGCGATCTCAGCCTTGCCGGAGACCTCACGGGCCACCTCGAGCAGGCGCGCACTGACGGCCGCTACGGCCTTGTCGATACCGCGCTTGAGGTCCATCGGAGCGCCACCGGCGGTGACGACCTTGAGGCCCTCGCGCACCATCGCCTGAGCGAGGACGGTCGCTGTCGTGGTGCCGTCGCCGGCGACGTCATTGGTCTTGGTGGCGACCTCCTTGGCGAGCTGGGCGCCGAGGTTCTCATACGAGTCCTCGAGCTCCACCTCACGGGCGATGGTCACACCGTCGTTGGTGATCGTGGGTGCACCCCACTTCTTGTCGATGACGACGTTGCGGCCCTTCGGGCCGAGCGTCACCTTGACGGCGTCGGCGAGCGCGTTGACTCCGCGCTCGAGACTGCGACGCGCGTCCTCGTCAAACTCCAGGATCTTGGCCATGTGGTGATGCCGTTCCTTCTGTGTGCTCAGGAAGCGTGAGTATCGAAGGCGAGTCCGCCCCGGGGCCCGGGGGCCACCGGGGCGGACTCGTGGAGCGCAGGGTCTTACTTGACGACGACGGCGAGCACGTCGCGCGCCGAGAGCAGGAGGTACTCCTGGCCGTCGTACTTGACCTCGGTGCCGCCGTACTTCGAGTAGATGACCTTGTCGCCGACCTGGATGTCCAGCGGCAGGCGCTGGCCGTCCTCGAAGCGACCCGGACCGACGGCCAGGACTTCGCCCTCCTGGGGCTTCTCCTTGGCGGTGTCCGGAATGACGAGGCCCGAGGCTGTGGTCTGCTCGGCCTCGACTGTCTTGACGAGGATGCGGTCCTCGAGCGGCTTGATGGTGACCGACACGGTCTGTCCTCCACCTGGTAAGGGTCGTGGTGCTCGGATGATGGTCCGGGGCGTCGTCGCGGGAGCCGCACCGGTCCATGCGTGGCACTCTCGGGTGGAGAGTGCCAACTGGTCCCACCCTAGGACAGGGTTGGCACTCGATCAACCTGAGTGCCAGCGACGCGTTGGTTTGCGCCTCCAAGCGAGCGTGCTCCGCACGCCCGCGTCGGCGACCCCTCCGCTTCGCGGCCTTCGCGGCGCTGTGCGCCGCGTCTCGGCCCGCTCCGCTTCGGGGTAGTTCCGGCTCGCCCCCTCGCTTCGGGGCTTCGCCCCTCGCTCGCTGTGCTGAGAGGCTCGGCTCGTGGACCTCGACTCTGTTGCATGGCTGGACTCGGCTGCTGGCCTGGCCGCTCTTCGGGCAGCTTCGGCGTTCGACGCGAACGCGCATGCTGCGGCTGCGGCTGGGGACGGGTCGGCGGTGGATCCGTTGCGGGCTGCCGCCGCGCTGCGAAAGGCCCTGCCCTCGCTCGTGGCGGACCGGGCGTCGCTCGTGCTGACGCAGGTGCGGTTGCGGCGGCGGGCTCGCATTCGGCTCGGGAACCTCGCCGACGCGCTGCTGCTGACCGTGGACGGGCTGGAGCAGGCGACCCGCACCGTCGTCGCGGACGAGCGGGCACGTCGGTACGCCGATGCAGGGGCGACCCACGTCGCCGACCTCGGGTGCGGCCTCGGGCTCGACACGGCAGCGTTCGCGCGATCGGGGCTGCGGGTCACGGCGGTCGAGCGCGACCCGGTCACGGCGGCCCTCGCCGCGCGCAACATCGCGGCGCTGGGGCTCAGCGACCTCGTGAGCATCACCCTCGGTGACCTGAGCGAGCAGGCCGTTCTCTCTGCGGTGCTGGCCGACGTGGATGCGGCGTACGTCGATCCGGCGCGGCGCGACCCGGCGACGCAGCGGGACGGACGCAGCGCACGCGTCACGGACCCCGAGTCGTGGTCGCCACCGTGGTCGTGGGTCGGCACCGTCGCGGCACGGGTGCCACGCACTGCCGCGAAGGTGGCGCCCGGGGTGCCGCACGAGCTGACGCCGCCCGGCGGGTGCGCGACCTGGACCTCGGTCGACGGGCAGCTGGTCGAGGCCGAGCTCGCGTGGCCGGCGTTGGCGCGCGAGGGTGTCCGGCGCAGTGCCGTGCTGTTCCGCGGGGATGTGCCGGCACCCACGATCGAGCGGAGCTCGGTCGACCTCGTCGACGACACCCCTCCGCCGGTCGGAGCCGCGGGGCGATGGATCCTCGAGCCGGACGACGCGGTAATCCGGGCGGGCCTCGTCTCGCAGGTCGCCGCTCGGTGCGAGGGCCGGTTGCTCGACCATCGCGTCGCCTATGTGACCACCGACAGCGATGTCGACCTCGGCCCGCTTGCTGTGCGCTTCCGCGTGACCCGGGCGCTGCCCTACTCCGTCGACGCGCTGCGCGCTGCACTCGTCGAGGACGGCGTCGGGCACGTGGTGGTGAAGAAACGAGCGATCAGTGCCGACCCCGACGCCGTACGCCGCGAGCTCCGACTGACGCGAGCACCGGGCCGCGCCGTCGTGATCCTCACCCGGATCGGCGACGCACCGTGGGCCTACGTCTGTGCGCCCGACTGAGCGGGGCTCAGCCGACGACGACGAGCCGCTGCGCCCGCAGGGACATCACCAGGGCGACGATCCAGCCGACCACGGTCCAGCCGAGCAGCAGGTTGACCCAGAAGACCGACCAGTGCGGCACGTCGCGCACAGCCGCGATCGCCCACGGCAGCATGTAGCCGGCGGTGAGGATCGCCACCACCACGGCGACGACCTTCGTGGTGGTCCACGACGGTGATGCGGGCTCGACCCGTACGTTGCTCATGTGCGTGAGCCTACGACGGTCTGACGGTGCCGTGCGCCGTGGCCGCTGCCGCGACGTCCGCGATCGCGGCAGGACCGAGGCCGCAGCAGCCTCCGACGAGGGAGACGCCGGCGTCGTACCACTCCTCCACGGCCGAACGAGCGTGACGATCGCTGCCGTCCCCGAGCCCCATCGACGCGACCCCGTCCCACACCCGCCCGGCGTTGGGGTAGACGACGATCGGGAGGTCGGGTGCCGTGGCACGGATCCGTCGGACCAGGCCGGTGACGTGCTCGGGCTTCGTGCAGTTGATGCCGATCGCGTCGAAGGACGCCGTGGCGTCGACGAAGGCCGCCACACGCTCGATCGCCTGCCCTGCGCAGGTGTGCCGGTCGTCAGCGCAGGAGAACGAGATCCACGCGGGTACGTCGATCCCGTCGAGCGCCTCGGCGACGGCGCGCGCCTCGTCGAGGTCCGGCACGGTCTCGACCGCAAGCAGGTCCGGCGCGGTCTGGACGAGCACGTCGATCCGCTCGCGGTGGAAGCGCACGAGGCCGTCGTGCTCGACGCCGTAGCGACCTCGATACTCCGACCCGTCGTGGCGGGTCGCGCCGTACGGGCCGACCGACGCGGCCACGAGCATCGGCTGCGTCGCACCTTCCGCCGCGACGAGATCGCGGGCCTGCGCGACGAGCCCGACGGAGAGCGCGAGCAGCCGGTCGGCCTCTGGGGGAGGGAGTCCGTGGGCGCGGAAACCCTCGCGAGAAGCCTGGTACGACGCGGAGATCCCGACCGTCGCACCGGCGCGGAAGTACGCCGCATGCACGTCGCGTACCGCGGCAGGCTCGTCGCGCAGGCGCCGCGCCGACCACAGCGTGCCCCTGAGGTCGTGACCACGAACTTCGAGCTCGGAGGCGAGCCCGCCGTCGATCGCGGCTGCGCCGCCCGCGAGCAGGTCGCGCAGCATGGTC
>JANMMN010000183.1:0-3772 GCA_031373405.1 Actinomycetes bacterium | reverse complement strand
GTCGAGGAATGCGGCCTGGGCACCGGTCAGGTCGACCCGGTGCAGCGACCGGCCCAGGTGCCAGTCGGAGGTGTGGAGGAGCCGCATGGTTCGACCGTATGCCGAGCCACCGACAACGCCGGGGCGCCGCACCGCGCGATGCTCTACCTGCAGGTCGTCACGACCGTGGAGCGGCTACCAGACACCTTTCGTGGCCGACTTCGTGAGCCATGTCTTCCACGCCATGTTGTACGCCGCACCCGGGCCGTTCCACGGCTCCATCACGCGCGCGGTGCCGGTCGTGATGACCGGGTCGCCGGGCAGGACGCGGGAGTAGAACCAGGTCGCATCGGCCGTGAACAGGTTCGTGCAGCCGTGGCTGCCGTTGCGTACGCCGATGCGACCGGCCGCCCACGGCGCCCCGTGGGCGAACTCGCCCGTCGGCGTGAGCCGCACCGCGAAGGGTGCGACGAGGTCGTACTGGTCGTTCGGATCGGTGATCCCGGCGAGCTGGCTGGTCATCCGCCGGGTGAGGTACTTCTCCATCACGGCCTTGATGCCCGACCTCGTCTCGTAGCCGGCCTTGCCGAGGGAGATCTTGAAGACCCGCACGAGCTTTCCGTCGACGAGCACCCGCATCCGGAGGGTCTTGGCATCGACGTAGGACACCATCGACCGCGCGATCCGGAGCACGTGCACGCGGGTCCCCGTGCCCTTGGCGACGTAGCGGTAACCCTTGCTGGTGGCGAGCTCGACGCCGGCGAGCGTCATCCGGACGTAGACCCGCGAGTGGCCGGGCCAGAAGCCCCTGAGCCGGAATACCGCCGTCGAGGAGTCCTTCCAGTGCCACGCGCCGACGGCGAGAGCCGCGCCGACGTACACCTTCATGTTGCGCTCGGCTCGAGCCTTGCGCGCCACGGGCAGGCTGAACTTCGCCACGATCGGGGTGGCGACACCGACGGTCGCGCCGTTCGCCGGCGACAGGACCACCCGCACGTAGATCGCGGGCAGGAGCGGGGGTGGCGTCGGCGTGACCTGGACGGGCGTCGGTACGGGGCTCGGGGTCACGTCGCTGCGCACGGAGGCGGACGACGGCGCGACGAGCAGGGTGCCGGCAAGGGTGGCGATCGCGACCGCTGCGGTCGCCGTCCGGAGGGCCCGGCGGGTCCGTCGTACGCCCATCGGTCGGGTCCTCCTCGGTGCCCCCGAGCCGTGGCCCGGGACCCGCGCGCGCGGGACGGTCACCACCCTACGGTGGACCGCCCGCATTCCGCCCGCGAGGAACCTCGTGCCGGCATCCGGTCGGTTCGGGCGCCCATGTCACGACACCCGGTGCTCCGGCGGTGCGGAACGCCGCGTCACGGCCGCGAGATCGCTCACCTCACGACGACGACCGCATCACCGACGCGCGCCCAGGCGTAGAGCCACTCGGCGTCGGCCCGCGATTGGCGGACGCACCCGCCCTGGCCGATCGCCGTGCCGAGCTGCTCGTCGGACTGCAGCGGGCGGCCGTCGTACCAACGAGGGATCGTGTGGAACCCGATCGGTGCCCCGGTGATGCCCCACGCGAAGCGGACCATCAGGTCGAAGCGCACCCGGGCGATCGGGTTCACCGAGGTCGGCGACGTGGAGTAGACCCGGTAGGTGCCGGGTCCTGGCCGGCCCACCCGACCGGTCACCGGGTAGTCGCGCAGCACGGTGCCGTCGGCCCCCACGACCCAGAGGTGCGCCCGTCGCTCGGAGTAGACGATCCGCCGACCGGTGCCGCTGGCCGTGGGGAGCGGCCACCCCGAGGGCTGCGCAGTGCCGGCCACGGGCTGCGCCGTGCCTGCCGGGGCCGTCGCCGTCGCTGCCGCTGCCGCTGCCGCTCCTGC
Source organism: Actinomycetes bacterium (assembly GCA_031373405.1). Classification (GTDB taxonomy): domain Bacteria; phylum Actinomycetota; class Actinomycetes; order S36-B12; family CAIYMF01; genus Longivirga. The sequence goes on along the minus strand of JANMMN010000183.1, from coordinate 1,919 downwards.
TGCCTTCGCCGTGCGGGCCGGAGGCGTCGCCGTGCCGGTCGGCGCCGTGACGCGGGTCGGCGGGGCAGCCTCGGTGGGGATCCCCGGCCGCGCGGCGGCTCGCGCGGGCACGGGAGCAGCGGCCCACCGGATGGGTGAGGCAGGCTGCAGGACGCTTGCGTCGGAGCTCGCTGCGGGCCGGTTCGGTGCGGGTGAGGGGCTCGGCTGGGCAGACGCGGTCGGCACGAGCAGCCCGCACACGAGACCCGCGGTGATCGAGCCGGCCGCGAGCGAGCCCCAGCGGCGTTCGGCGGGAGTGCTCGGTCGACGCAGGGCTCGGGGCCGGGTCGGGTGCGGCGCCGCAGCTTCCGGTTCGGTGCTGGAATCCTCGCGGGACCGGGCCGACGGCCTGGCGGTCAGCTCGCTGAGCGCGGACAGGCTGACGATGTCGACGGGCACGGTTCGCTCCGGGTCTCAGCATGCGGCGGCCGGCGCCAGGCTCGACGCCGTACGCCGAACGCTTCCCCGCAGCGGTGCTGCCGTTCGACCTCACCAGGGTGCCCCCGACCGCGCCGGACGGTCGACCGACACGCCGAGCGGGTCGTCGCGGCGGTCCGGTCTGGCGTGCGAGCAGCTCGGCCCGTCGCTCGGCCTCGTCACCGCCGTGCACCAGTGAGGTGGCTCCGATCGGGCTCAGCTCGTCGAGTCGTTCCCCGTGTCCTTCCGCCCCATGGTGGTCCTCGACCACGGGCCCCTCAGCGCCCCAAGGGTCGCAGCCGGAGCGGCGCGAGCAGGTCATCGCGCCGTGCGGCCACGGCCCCTCGGCACGATCGCGTACGCCGACGCCGGGGGGTGCCGCTCGCCGGAGGGCAGTGGGGGTCGCGGTGCGGTGCTGCGGCGCTAGGCCTGGGGGTCGCCGTCCCAGCCGGCGGTCATCCGCAGCACGCGACCGCCGGCCGCGACGACCGACGCAGTGCTCGCGACGAGGTGGTCGAGGTCGTCGGTGGCGTGCACGTAGCGGCCGTTCCAGCCGTCGAGGCGGCCCTGTGCCACGGCGACGACGAGCTCGCAGACGCGTTCGACCGGCGTGTACGCCGAGTCCGGGATGCCGGTGTTGCCGTCGCGGGTGCGGACGAGACCTGGTGAGACGTCGAGCACGACGACCCCGGCGTCCGCCTGCGCCAGCGTGGTGGCGAGGTGATCGGTGAGGCGGAACAACCCCGCCTTCGACACGGGATAGGCGCCGTCGGTCCACGGGGCGCCCGCGGCCCCCGCGCCGGAGTTGATGTTGATGACGCGACCGGCGCCGCGCTCGACCATGCCGGGGACGACCGCTCGGGCGAAGTTCACCGGGCCGCGCAGGTTCGTCTCGACCCGGCCCCACCACTCGTCGATGTCTGCCTTCCACATCGGCGTTCCGTCCCAGTCGCCGGTGCGGCCCGCGTTGTTGACGAGCAGCGACACGGCGCCGAGCTCCGACTCCACCCGCTCGATGAACGCGATCACGGCATCGAGGTCAGCGACGTCGAACGCCTCACCTACGACCGCAGCCCCGGCGGCGCGCGCCTCGGCACTGACCGAGTCGACGTCGGCCGCGGTGCGAGCCATCAGCCCCAGCGACGCGCCCTCCGCGGCGAGACGCAGGGCGAGCGACCGTCCGATCCCCTTGCCGGCGCCCGTGATGACGACGACCTGTCCGTCGAGCCTGCCCATGGCCTACCTCCACAACGTCGCAACAAAGCGGCGCCGGGTTTCGCCCCCCAGAGCCTAGCCGCGTCCCGCCCCCAAGCCGCGAGCGACCGGCGACGCCGCCGCGCGCCCCGAAGGCGATGCCGTACGCCGGAGGGCCAGCGCGAGGGACCGGCGAGGGCGGCCGAGTGGAGGCGAAAAATGAAGGTGGGCCAGGTTCGGTCCTATGAAACCTATGGACCCTTCAGTGG
>JANMMN010000161.1:0-5871 GCA_031373405.1 Actinomycetes bacterium | reverse complement strand
TCCGCACCCCGCTGGCGACCCTCGAGGCCTACATCGACGGTCTCGAGGACGGCGTCGTGACCACCGGACCGGACGCCTACGCCACCATGCGCGACCAGGTGTCGCGGCTGCGGCGCCTCTCCACCGACTTGCGCGAAGCCGCCGCCGCCGGCGAGCACGCCCTGCACCTGGTGCTTGCCGACGTCGACGTCGCCGAAGTCGCCCAGGCTGCGGTCGCGGCGGCGGAACCCCGCTACCGGGCCAAGGGCGTCACGCTCACCTACGTCGGGCCTGACTCCGGCCTCGGGGTCGACGCGGACCGCGGGCGCATTGCGCAGGTGTTGGCGAACCTGCTCGACAACGCGCTGCGCCACACCCCGGTCGGGGAGGGGGTGGAGGTGGCTGCCGCCATCACCGGCACCGGGCCGGGCAGAGCGGTCAACGTGCAGGTCTCCGACGCTGGGGAGGGCATCCCCGCCGACCAGCTCGCGCTGGTGTTCGACCGGTTCCACCGCGTCGACCCGTCCCGGGCAAGCAGCGACGGGTCCGGCAGCGGCCTGGGTCTGACGATCGCCCGCGCCATCGCCGTCGACCACGGCGGACGCCTCGACGCCGCCAGCGCCGGTCCCGGACGCGGTGCCACGTTCATCCTGACGCTGCCCGCGTCCTAGGGCGGATCACGTCCAGCGCGATGGATGCGACTGACGACGTCGACGCATTGCCTACCGCGACACGCGCGGTCGGAGCCGTCTACTCGTGCGTGCTGAACTCGTGGTCGGCGTGACCCGTCGGCTCCAGCTGGAAGGTGCAGTGCTCGACGTCGAAGTGATCGGCGAGGCAGACGGCGAGGTGATCCAGGATGCGTGCGCCGCCGCCCTCGGCGAGGGCGTCGTCGGCGACCACCACGTGCACGGACAGGACCGGGAGCCCGGAGGTGAGGGTCCAGGCGTGCAGATCGTGAGCGTCCACGACACCAGGGGTGTCCAGGATGTGCTGGCGGACGGCGACGATGTCGACGTTGCGAGGGGTGGCCTCCAGAAGCACATCGACGGCCTCGCGCAGCAGCGTCCAGGTTCGCGGCAGGATCATCAATGCGACCGCGACGGACGCGACGACGTCGGCTCGCAACCATCCGGTCAACGCGATCACCGCGGCGGCAGCGACGACGGCGACCGAGCCCAGCAGGTCACCTAGCACCTCGAGGTAGGCGCCCCTCACGTTGAGGCTCTCCCTGGCCCCAGATCGCAGGATCAGCGCCCCGATGATGTTCGCGATCAGGCCGACGCTGGCGAACGCGAGCATCAGCCCACCCTCGACAGCCGGCGGGTCCGCCCAGCGTCCCCACGCCTCGATCAGGATGTAGACCGCGACACCGAACAGCAGGAGAGCGTTCACGACCGCAGCGAGGATCTCCAGCCGGTAGTAGCCGAACGTGCGTTGCGGCGTCGCCCGGCGGGAGGCGAACGTCACGGCAAGGACGGCCAGCAGGATCCCGGCGACGTCGGTGACCATGTGCCCAGCGTCGGCCAGCAGCGCCAACGAGCCGGTCACCGCGGCCCCGACCACCTCGGCGACCAGCACCGTCGAGGTGATGCCCAGCACGATCAGCAGCTTCTTGCGGTGCAAGCCGCCGGCGCTCACCGACGGCCCGTGGCTGTGCCCGTGACCCGCCTGGCCGCTCACGCGCTGCACTCCTCGTCGGTGCACGCGCACGCGTCACCCGCGGATGTCGTCGCGACGGGGCCGCATCCACACCCCTCACCGCGCCAGGCCTCACGTCCTTCGCGCACCGCCAGCCAGGCCACGACCAGACCGACCAGCGGGTCGGCCCACCACCAGCCCAGGGTCGCGTTCAGCAGCAGCCCGACCAGCAGCACGGCGGACAGGTACGTGCACAGCAGGGTCTGCTTGGAGTCCGCCACGACGGTGCTCGAACCCAGGGACCGGCCCGTGCACCGCTGTGCCCAGGACAGGAACGGCATGACCATCAACGACAGGGCCGCCAAGACGATGCCGACGAGAGAGCCCTCCGCCTCCTGCCGGCTCACCAGCGCCCGAACCGACTCGAGGGACACGTAGGCGGCGAGGGCGAAGAACGACAACGCGATCAACCGCAGCGCGCGACGTTCACGCGTCTCAGGCAGCGGATGGCGGAACTGCCACAGGATGATCAGGCCCGAGGACATCTCTACGAGCGAATCCAGTCCGAACCCGACCAGCGCGACCGACCCGGAAACCGTACCGGCCACGATCGCGATGACCGCTTCGGCGGAGTTCCACAACACCGACGCCGCCGCGAGCAGCTGGGCACGGCGGCTCAGCACGGCTCGACGGTCCGGGTCCAGCACCGAGGTGACGGCGGGAGTCGTCAACGGGACTCCGTCCCGAACCTCGGGCACAGCACGACCGCGTCACCCGTTGCCGCGAGCAGCGCCTCGGCGCTGCGCAGCACGGATACCAGCTCGGGCTCGACCGTGAGCGAGTAGAGCGACGCCCTGCCCTGGGAGCGCACCGTGACCATGCCGCAGTCCAGCAGGCAGCGCAGGTGCGCCGACACCGTGGACTGGGCCAAGCCGAGATGGTCTGTCAGCTCGACCACCCGGTGCTCACCGGTGCGCAGATGGCTCACGATCGCGAGCCGGGACGGATCCCCCAAGCTGCGGAACAGCGCAGCGGCGGCGGCCAGCGCGACCTCACCAGGCACGAAGTCGTGCTGCACGAACTGTTCGCCGTCTGGCGCTGTCATCGTCACAAGACGATCTTATGCCGGTCGCTTGCCCTTCGTCACCCTGAACCACCTCGGTCCGCGCCGCGCCGTGGCGGAGTTCGCGCTCCGATCTCGGGGCAGTTCTCGTCCGGCGGTGGGAGTCACGGTTCCGAGGGTGGCGGGGGCGGGCGCATCGAGAACGGTGAGTGCCTCGGCGAGGGGCCGCGACCATCCCGCCCCGCACCTGTCGCCAGGACCGTCTGCTCGGACGGGACTCGGCTCTGGATGGACGGGCGTCGGGCGCGGATACCCTCGAGTCATGACGTCGTGCTGCGGGCCAGACCCCGACGGATACCGCGACCAGTTCGATCCCCGCCGCGCACATTCGGCGGCGGAACGGTTCCGCAGGCGGGGCCTGGACGGGGACTCCAGGCGGATCGTGGACTTCCTCGAGACCCTCGGCATCGAGGGGGCGAGCATCCTCGACGTGGGCGGCGGCGTCGGGCAGCTGCACCTGGCGCTGTTGCAGCGTGGGGCGGCCCGCGCGACCAGCATCGAGATCGTCGACTCCTACGACACCGAGGCGCACGCGCTGGCGCGCGACCTCGGGCTGGCCGGGCAGGTGTCGCGGTTGCACGGCGACATCGCCACCGAGCCCGACCTGGTCGGCCAGCACGACATCGTCGTGATGCACCGGGTCGTCTGCTGCTACCGCGATGCGACCCGGCTCCTCGCGGTCGCGGCCGAGCGTGCCAGCCGCGCGCTGGTGTTCAGCCATCCGCCCCACACCCTGGTCGCACGCGCACTGGTCGGCGCGGAGAACGTCACCCGCCGAGCTCGCGGGCAGAGCTTCCGGGTGTTCGTGCACGACCCGCGAGCCATGAACGACGCGGCTGCCGACGGCGGACGCCTGCACCTCCGGCTGCGCCACCACGGGGTGGCGTGGGACGTCGCGGGCTTCTGCGCGGAGCCGTGGGTCCGTTCGCTGTGACACCCGCAGGGCTGACCCCCCAGCGAACCGCCGCCACGGCGACCGCGACCCGGCTAGTCGGCCCGGGAGTTGCCTGGTGGGGGCCGATGCGTCGATGGCGATCAGGGCGCCGGAGTACATGCCCAGCACGCACGAGAACGGGTGCGTCCCGGGTCGGGATGCCGGCGTAGAGCGCGGTGGTCTCCGGGGTGTCGCCGCGCGAGCCCTGCGCCATCGTCACGTGCCGGATGCCGTGGCGAGGGCGCTCCTGGGCTGCCGGTCTGCTGCGTCGTGCTCCACGTGGTTGTGGGCCGCTTCGCGATTCCGTTGGTGTGTCAGGCTGGTCGGACAGTCGGTGGTGTCAGCAGCCGAGCGACGCGGCAGGAGGACTTTTCGTGGCCAACCGGCTCGCGGGATCGACCAGCCCGTATCTCATGCAGCACAAGGACAATCCGGTGGACTGGCACGAGTGGGGCCCGGAGGCCTTCGAGGAGGCGCGCCAGCGCGACGTCCCCGTGCTCGTCTCCGTCGGGTACGCCGCGTGCCACTGGTGCCACGTCATGGCGCACGAGTCGTTCGAGGACGTCGAGACGGCGGAGTACCTCAACGCGCACTTCGTGGCGGTCAAGGTCGACCGTGAGGAGCGGCCCGACGTCGATGCGGTCTACATGAGCGCGACGCAGGCGCTCACCGGGCACGGCGGTTGGCCGATGACGGTGTTCGCGGCGCCCGACGGCCGTCCGTTCTACGCCGGCACCTACTTCCCGCCCGAGCCGCGGCACGGGCTTCCCTCCTTCCGTCAGCTGCTCGACGCGGTGCACGCCTCGTGGCAGCAGGACCGGGGGCGCGTGCTCGACGCTGCTGCGCGCATCACGAGTGCGCTCGAGGAGCAGCGGGTCGCCGTGACGGCGGGCGAGCTCGACCGGGTCGACGTCGTGGCAGCGCTCGACAGCGCTGTCGACACGCTGGCTTCGACGTACGACGGCCTCCGGGGAGGTTTCGGGCGCGCGCCCAAGTTCCCGCCGCCGATGGTGCTCGAGCACCTGCTGCGCCATCACGCCCGCACCGGGGATCCTCGTGCACTCGCCATGGTCGAGGGGACCTGCGAGGCGATGGCCCGCGGGGGGATGTACGACCAGCTCGCCGGTGGTTTCGCGCGCTACTCGGTCGACGCCGACTGGGTCGTCCCGCACTTCGAGAAGATGCTCTACGACAACGCCTTGCTGCTGCGGTGCTATTCGCGCTGGTGGCGAGCGAGTGGTGATCCGCTCGCTGCTCGGGTGGCTCGCGAGACGGCGGAGTTCCTGCTGCGCGACCTGCGCTCGACCGAGGGCGGCTTCGTCTCCGCTTTCGACGCAGACAGCGAGGGCGAGGAGGGCAAGGCCTACGCCTGGAGCCCGCAGCAGCTCACCGACGTCCTCGGAGTCGACGATTCTGATTGGGCTGCAACGCTTCTCACGGTCACGGCGACGGGCACGTTCGAGCACGGCACGTCGGTTCTCCAGCTGCGCACCGATCCCGATGACCGGCCCCGGTGGGACGGCATACGCCGACGACTCCTCGACTCCCGCATGACGCGTGTGCAACCTGGACGAGACGACAAGATCGTGGCGGCGTGGAACGGGCTCACCATTGCGGCACTCGCCGAAGCGGGCCAGCTCCTCGAGGAGCCGGACTGGATCGACGCGGCCGTCGCGGCGGCCGACCTGCTCCTCGCGGTGCACCTCGACGAGCAGGGGCGCCTGCGTCGGGTCTCCCGCGACGGCGTTGCCGGCTCGCATGCCGGGGTGCTCGAGGACTACGGGTGCATCGCGGACGCGTTCCTCGTGCTGCACCAGGTCACGGGGGAGGACTCCTGGCGCGATCTCGCTGGTGGGCTGCTCGACGTCGTCCTGGAGCAGTTTCGCGACCCGTCGACCCGGGGCTTCTTCGACACCGCTGCCGACGCCGAGGCGCTCGTGCTGCGGCCTCGCGATCCCACCGACAACGCCACCCCCTCGGGGTGGGCGACGGCAGCGTCAGCCCTGCTGACCTATGCGGCGCTCACGGGGTCGCAGCGGCACCGGGCTGCTGCGGAGGAGTCGCTCGCCCCGCTCGTCGCGGTCGGCCGGGAGCACCCACGGTTCGCAGGGTGGGGGCTCGCGGTGGCGGAGGCCTGGCTCGACGGACCGCGCGAGGTGGCGATCGTAGCGTCGAGGGTCAGTTGCTGCTTGGC
>JANMMN010000153.1:0-1769 GCA_031373405.1 Actinomycetes bacterium | reverse complement strand
GGTGAGACGAAGATCGAGACGGATCGCCGTCGCATCAAGTCGACCGTCGCCAGGCTGCGCCGCGAGATCAAGGAGATGAAGACGGCGCGCGACACCCAGCGTGCCGACCGCAAACGCCACGGCGTGCCGAGCGTGGTCATCGCCGGTTACACCAACGCCGGGAAGTCCAGCATCCTCAACCGGATCACCGGTGCTGGAGTGCTGGTCGACGACTCGCTGTTCGCGACGCTGGACCCGACCGTGCGCAAGGCGCAGACCCCTGGCGGTCGCGACTACACCGTGGTAGACACGGTCGGCTTCGTCCGCCACCTGCCGCATCAGCTCGTCGAGGCGTTCCGCTCCACGCTCGAGGAGGTCGCCGAGGCCGACCTGGTGCTGCACATCGTCGATGGCAGCGACGACGAGCCCGAGGACCAGCTCACCGCGGTGCGCGCGGTGCTCGCCGACATCGGCGCGCAGCACGTGCCCGAGGTGGTCGTGATCAACAAGGCCGACGCCGCCGATCCGCTGGTGCTCGCGCGGATCCTGCGCCGCGAGCCGCACTCGATCGTCGTGAGCGCCCGCACCGGTCAGGGGATCGAGGAGCTGCTCGCGCTGATCGAGGCCGACCTGCCGCACGCGGCCGTCGCGATCGACGTGGTCGTGCCCTATGACCGTGGTGATCTCGTCGCGCGGGCGCACCGAGAGGGTGAGCTCGATGTGGTCGAGCACCTCGAGACCGGCACGCGTCTGGTCGGTCGGGTGCAGCCCGACCTCGCGGTTGCTCTCGGCGTACCCGTGCGCGTGCCCGACCTCGGCTGAGGGGGCTCGCTCGCCGGTCACCGAGGCTGAGGACGCCGTGAGCAGGGGGCGCCCCTCGGCTGGTTGGATCGGGGGGTGAGCCCCGCCAAGCGCCCCGCCGTCGATCCCGCTGAGAGCACAGCGGTGTCGGAGGGCATGGCAGGCGCCGACGCCGGCGAGCAGGGAGCCCATGGGGCGCCCGACGAGGCCCACGACGACGGCGCCGAGCAGGCCGCGGTCGGCTCGGCCGTCGCCACCGCGCTGGCTGCCGCGGTCTCCGCGCTCGGCGGCGAGGACCGGGAGGGACAGCTGGCGATGGCCGAGGCCGTGGCCGCCACCCTCGGCGGAGCCGGGCACCTGCTCGTGCAGGCCGGCACCGGCACCGGGAAGTCGTTGGCCTACCTCGTCCCCGCGACGCTGCACGCGACGAGCCCGGACCGTCGGGTGATCGTCGCGACCGCCACGCTCGCCCTCCAGCACCAGCTGGTCACGCGCGACCTGCCGCGGCTGGCCGACGCTCTGGAGCCGGTGCTGGGGCGCCGTCCGACGTACGCCGTGCTCAAGGGCCGGCACAACTACGTCTGCCTCGACCGGCTCCACCGCGGCGCGGGCGAGCGGGAGGACTCCGACGACGATGCGCTGTTCGCCGCGCCGACGACGGTGCTGGGACGCCAGGCGAAGCAGCTGCGCTCGTGGGTCGACGACACCGAGACGGGCGACCGCGACGACCTGCCCTTCACGGTCGACGGTCGGGTCTGGCGCGGGGTGTCGGTGTCGGGGCGCGAGTGCGTGGGTGCGGCGAAGTGCGTGTACGGCGACGACTGCTTCGCGGAGAAGGCGCGCGAGCGGGCGCTGGCCTCGCAGGTCGTCATCACCAACCACGCGATGCTCGCGATCCACGCCCTCGACAACGTGCCGGTGCTGCCTGAGCACGACGCGGTGGTGATCGACGAGGGGCACGAGCTCGTCGACCGCGCGACGGGTGCGGT
>JANMMN010000152.1:0-3079 GCA_031373405.1 Actinomycetes bacterium | reverse complement strand
GTTCCGGGCCGCCGTCGCAGCGACCTCGACCGCGGTGCGCTCGTGACAGGCGTCGAGGTCGACGTCGCCGTGATCGGTGCTGGTGTCGTCGGCGCGGCAGTCGCGCGTGAGCTCTCCGGCCATCGGCTCACGGTCGCGCTGATCGAGGCACGAGGTGATGTCGGCGACGCGACCAGCAAGGCCAACACCGCGATCCTGCACACCGGGTTCGACGCCACCCCCGGCACGATGGAGTCGCGCCTGGTGCGTCGCGGGTACGAGCTGCTCTCGGCGTACGCCGGGCCCGCAGGCATCCCGGTCGAACGCGTGGGTGCCCTGCTCGTGGCCTGGACCGACGAGGAGCTCGCGGCCCTCCCGACGCTTGCGGCCAAGGCAGCGGCCAACGGCTATGACGCGACCTCGCTGGTCGGTCCCGACGAGGTCTACCGACGAGTGCCGCGACTGGGTCCAGGAGCCCTCGGCGGACTCGTCGTCCCGGACGAGTCGATCATCTGCTCGTGGACGGCAGCGCTCGCCTGTGCGACCGAGGCGGTCGCGCGCGGCGCAGCCCTCCTGCTGCGCCATCGCGTGATCGACATCGAGGTTGGCGACGTGGCGACGCGCATCGTCACCGACAGCGGGGACGTGACCACTCGGTGGGTGGTCAATGCCGCGGGCATGGGTGCCGACATCCTCGACCGGCTGCTCGGGCACGACCGCTTCACCGTAGTGCCGCGGCGCGGGGAGCTCGTGGTGTTCGACAAGCTCGCGCGTGCGATGGCGCCCACGATCGTTCTCCCCGTGCCGTCATCGCGGGGCAAGGGCGTGCTCGTGAGTCCGACGATCTACGGCAACGTCATGCTCGGTCCCACATCGGAGAACATCACCGACCGCGCCGACACCTCGACCTCCGAGGCGGGCCTCGCCTTCCTGCTCGAGAAGGGCCGTGCGCTGATGCCTGACCTGCTCGAGGAGGAGGTGACCGCGACGTACGCCGGGCTCCGCGCCTCGACCGAGCACGACGACGTCGTCGTTGCTGTCCACCCCGACCAGCGCTACGTCCTCCTTGGCGGCATCAGGTCGACCGGGCTCACGGCGTCGATGGCCCTCGGTGAGCACGTCGTCGAGATGCTGCGGGGGGCGGGGGAAACGATCGAGCCACGCGACGACCTGCCGCCGGTGCCGCGCATGCCGATGGTGGGGGAGGCGTTCCCTCGTCCGTACGCCGACGTCGCCCGAATCGATGGCGACCCGGCGTACGGCCACATCGTGTGCTTCTGCGAGCGGGTGAGCCTCGGCGAGATCCGCGATGCGTTCGGCTCGACGATCCCGCCCACGGACCTCGACGGGCTCCGGCGTCGGACCCGCGCACTGATGGGTCGGTGCCAGGGCTTCTTCTGCGGGGCCGAGGTCGAGCGCCTCCTCGAGGAGCACGAGCACGAGCGCGGAGGGGGCACATCATGACGACCCCGCGGCGCGAGGACGTCGACGTCGTCGTCGTGGGCGCAGGACCGGCCGGGCTCACGGCTGCGACGCGGCTCGCGCGGACGCATCGCGTCGTGCTGCTCGACCGCGAGGGGCAGCCGGGTGGCATCCCCCGGCACAGCGACCACGTCGGCTACGGCATCCGTGACCTCCACCGCGTCATGACCGGGCCGCGCTACGCAGCGCGACTCGTCGAGACTGCCGAGGGGGCGGGCGTCGAGATCCGCACGCACGCGACCGTCACCGGATGGGCGGACGGCGAGCGCAGCCTGGAGGTCACGTCCCCGGCCGGGCGCTACGAGGTCGTCGGCGCGGCGATCGTGCTCGCGACCGGGGCACGTGAGCGTCCGCGCAGCGCCAGGCTCGTGGCGGGGGACCGGCCGCGCGGCGTGCACACCACCGGCTCGCTGCAGAACCTCGTCCATGTGCAGCACAGTTCGCCCGGTCGCACCGCAGTGGTGGTCGGCTCCGAGCTCGTGGCCTGGTCGGCGGTGCTCGCGTTGCGTGCCGCGGGCTGCGCGACGGTGCTCATGACCACCGAGCGCGAGCACGGCGAGTCCTACCTCGCGTTCCGCGGGCTCGCGCGGGTCGCCCTAGGAACTCCGCAGGCCACGAGCTCCCGGGTCGTGCGCGTTGTCGGTCGCAAGGTCGTGGAGGGCGTCGAGGTCGAGGACGTGAGCACGGGTGCACGTCGCCTCGTTCCCTGCGACACGGTCGTGTTCACCGGAGACTGGATCCCCGACCACGAGCTCGCCCGGCTCGGGATGATCGACCTCGACCTCGCCACGCTCGGCCCCCGCGTCGACGCCGCGCTGCGCACCTCGTCGCCGGGAGTGTTCGCCGCCGGCAACCTCGTGCACCCTGTCGACACGGCCGACGTCGCGGCCCTCGACGGCCGCCATGTCGCGGAGTCCGTGCTGCGCTGGCTCGACACGCCCACCGAGCCGGCACCGGGCGTGCGGCTGATCGCCGACGCGCCCTTCCGCTGGGTCGCCCCCTCGTTGATGCGGCCCGGAGATCCGGCCCCGGCCCGCCGCCGCCTGCTGCTGTGGGGTGAGGAGTTCCGGTCCACGCCGAGGGTCGTCGCCCGCCAGGGCGGTCGCGTGGTGGGACGGCGGACGATGCCGTGGCCGGTCGCGCCCGGCCGCGTCTTCCGGGTCCCGTCGTCGCTGCTCGCCGACGTCGACGCGGCCGCCGGAGAGGTGAGCATCGGGCTGCTGTGACGTCGGGTGGGCACCAGAACCGCGATGTCCTAGGACGAAAGCGCGACGTTATGCGGTGACTTCCCGGACGAGAACTCCCTAGCGTCGCTCGGGTCGGACCTGACCAAGGGAGAACCATCATGACCAACATCCGCATCGCAGCCGCAGTGGCCACCGTTGTCGTCCTCGTCGGTGGCAGTGCTGCCGCCGCAGCGACGCTGCCGGTCACCGGCATCAGCCCCACCGTCGAGTCGGGCCAGGCGCCCACCGCCGGCTCGGACGACGGCACGCCGGACCAGGGCCGCGGTGACGCGACGCCGAGCGTCGGCTCGGACGACGGCACGTCGGACGAGGGCCGCGGTGACGCGACGCCGAGCGTCGGCTCGGACGACGGGACGCCGGACCAGGGCCGC
>JANMMN010000123.1:0-5303 GCA_031373405.1 Actinomycetes bacterium | reverse complement strand
GCGAAAGGTTGTGCGACAGAGTCCCTCACACCGCTGTCCCTCCCAGTGGACCACTGTTCCGGCTAGTCCACCACCAGTGCAGGAGAGTCCATGTCCCACCTCATGCCCGAGAGTCGCCGCCGCCGTCCGGCTCGCGCCGTCGCTCTCGTCACCGCCGGCGGCTGCGCCGCGGCCCTGGCCCTCACCGGCCAGGCCTCAGCGGCCAGCGACCCCGCAGTCGCACCGACCTTCACCCGGACCACCGTCGATGCCGCTCTGTCGGGCGCCGCGTTCGTGGTCTCCGGCGACGTCACGGGAGACGTCCGCCCGGAGCTCGTCGCGTCCGCCTTCGGCGGGTTCTTCCGAGGTGCTCCCCTCGGCGGCGGCACCGTGGCGTTGTACTCCAACACCGCCAAGAACAAGCAGGGTGGTGACATCACCTACTCGGCCAAGACCACGGTCGTCGCCGCCTCAGACGCGATCATCGTCCCCAACCGGCCCACCCTCGCCGACGTCGACGGCGACGGCGACGTCGACCTGATCCAGCCGGCCGGCTACTTCTTCGACACCTTCCTCGTGAGCGTCGGAGCAATCCCTGGCCCGCGCGGATCCATCACCTGGTGGGCGAACAGCGCCAACGGCGCGACCTGGACGCGCCACGACGTCGTCACCGGGAGTGCGTTCTCCTACCACGGCGTGCAGCACGCCGACCTCGACGGCGACGGCATCGCCGACCTGCTGACCGTGGGCGAGAACGGCGGCAGCCCGTCGAGTGGCGCTGACGACGTGGTCGAGCTGCAGGTGCTCAAGGGCCTCGGCGGCGGCACGTTCGCCGCCCCGGTCAAGGTCGGCGACGGCGGTGGCAGCCTTCCGGTGCTGCACGACGTCGATGGTGACGGCGACCTGGACGTGGTGTCGTCGCAGTTCTTCGGACCGGTCGGTGGTCAGCCGTTCGTGCCGACCTTCGCGCGCGGCGCCTCGGTGGCCTCCTTCGTGTGGTACGAGCGGGCCGACGACGCCGACCCCGCCCTGACCGTCGCCGACTTCACTCGCCGTGCGATCGGCACAGCGCAGGGTCCGGGGTTCCAGATCGTCCCCGTCGCCAACTTCCGCGGCGACGGTGTCACCCGCTGGATCGCGACCAACCACACCAACAAGAACATCCTCTTCCCGCCGTTCTCGCTCTACCCCGAGCCGGCGGTGTACGAGTTCACCCCCGGCGCCGACTCGCGTACGCCGTGGGCCGTCGTGCCGCTCACGGGCGTGGGCGCGTTCACCGTGACGGGCGGCAACGGACAGGCGGCGCCCGGCGGCGTGAGTGCCGGTGACATCGACGGGGACGGCGACCTCGACCTCGCGGTGTCCGGCGACGGCGACCGCAGCGTCTACACGCTCGAGCAGCGGGCGGACGGCACGTTCCTGAAGTCCAACCTGCCCAGCGCTGCAGGCTACGGACAGGCGGGCGGAGCGCTCGTCCTCGACCTCAACCGCGACTCCGTCAACGAGATCGTGTTCTCGAGCTTCGACCAGAGCTCTCTGAGCTTCTGGAAGAGCTGAGCTCGGACCGGGTGCGGCGTCGAGGGGGCGTCGCACCCGGTCTTCTTCCTCCAGGGAGCGACGAAGGCCCCGGCTCACGCCGGGGCCTTCGTCGTTGCCGAGTCCCGCTCAGGCGTCCGAGGCCTCGAGGACGGCCTGGACGTCGGCGGCCGAGATGCGCTCGAAGCCGACGAGCGTCCCGCCGCTCTCGCGGATCGCCATGCTCGCTCGGATGATCCAGGTGTTCTCCCACGCGATGAGCGCGATCGCGGTCGAGTTGGGCATGCCCTCGATGGCGTCGCGCGCCTCGTTCTCGCCCAGCAGCCCGGGGATGTCGCCCTGGACCGCGATCAGGTCGGGGATGCCGTCGCCGTCGACGTCGGTCACCTCGACGATCGTGACCTCACCGTCGGCGTCCTTGTTCACGAGCACGATGTCGAGCACGCGCACGAGGCCTTGCGCCACGAGGTCGGCGATCGCACCGGCGATCGATCCGTCGAACGTGGGCTCGTCGAACGCGATCACCGCGATGTCGACGGGCCCTACCGGGGCTACGACGTCTGCCATGGGGGTCGACCTCCAGGTCGTGGGTTGTCAGTGCGGCCGAGGCTAGTGCGGATCGCCACCTCACGCGACGCGCTCGAGTCAGACGTCATCGAGGGAGCACCCGACGAGCACCGGCTCGGCTTCGAGCACGATCCCGGAGCTGCGGCGTACGCCGTCGCGCACCTCGCGGGCCAGCGCGACGAGCTCGGAGCTGCGGGCTCCCCCGCGGTTGGTGAGGGCGAGCACGTGCTTGGTCGAGAGGGTGGCGGCGCCCTCGCCGTACCCCGGGCCGAAGCCGGCGTGCTCGATCAGCCAGGCGGCACTGGTCTTGACCCGGCCGTCGCCCGCGTCGAAGCGGGGCGCGTCCACCGGAAGGGCGGCCGCCCCCACTGCGTCGAGGATCGGGTTGGTGAAGAACGATCCGGCGCTCCACGTGTCGTGGTCGGCTGCGTCGAGGACCATCCCCTTGCCAGCGCGCAACGCGAGCACGGCGGCGCGTACGTCGCCCAGCGGTGCCCTGTCGCCGATCTCGCGGCCGAGGGCCCGCGCGAGCTCGGCGTACCGGATCGGGGTCGAGGTGGGCGAGAGCGGGAGTTGGAGGATCACCTCGAGCACGACGTAGCGGCCGGGCTCCTGCTTGAAGCGGCTCGTGCGATAGCCGAAGCCGCAGTCGGCCGCGGCGAAGGTGCGTTGCGTGCGCTCGCGGCGGTCCCACGTGCGCACCCGGGCGACGACGTCCGCGACCTCCTGGCCGTACGCCCCGACGTTCTGGATCGGGGTCGCGCCGACCGTGCCGGGGATGCCGGAGAGTGCCTCGATCCCGTTCCAGCCCTCGCGTACGGCGCGTGCCACGAGGCCGTCCCAGCTCTCGCCCGCCGCGACGCTCACCCACGCTCCCCCGCACGTGTCGGACTCGGTGCGCACGCCGGTGCTGCGCACGAGGACGACCGTGCCGTCGAAGCCGTCGTCGCCCACCAGGACGTTGCTGCCGCCCGCGAGGACGAGCACCGGCGTGCCGGCGGCGTCAGCGGTGCGGACGGCGTCGACGAGGGCCGTCTCGTCCTCGGCGACGACCAGCTCACGTGCGGGTCCGCCGACCCGCAGGGTGGTGAGGTCGGAGAGCCGCGTGGTCACGGCGCGAGCGTACGGCGTGAGCGGGGCCGAGAATGAAGGGCGGATCGGTTCGGTCCTATCGAACCTATGGACCCTTCAGTGTCAGGAGAGGCGGACTACTGCTTGGGCTTTTCCTAGGACGGTCTGGTCCTGGCTCTTGGCGGTGATGTCGATGCGGACGGTGCCGTCCTCGCGCTTCTCGGCCACGACGGCGGTGATCTCGACCCGGGCACCCCGGTCGTCGTCGGGGACGACGACGGGTCGGGTGAAGCGCACGCCGTACTCGATCACTGCGCCCGGGTCACCGACCCAGTCGGTGACGATGCGGCCGGCGGAGGCCATCGTGAGCATGCCGTGGGCGATCACGTCGGACAGGCCCACGGACGTGGCGAAGCGCTCGTTCCAGTGGATCGGGTTGAAGTCGCCCGAGGCTCCGGCGTACATCACCAGGTGGACCCGTTGCAGCGGGACGCGCAGCGGCGGGAGCTCGGCACCGATCTCGACATCGTCGTAGCGGACCGTCGCGGTCATGCGGACTCCTCGGGTGCGGTGCCGCGGGCGGTCATGCGGACTCCTCGGGTGCGGTGCCGCCGGCGGTCATGTGGACTCCTCGGGTGCGGTGCCGCGGGCGACCGTGACCGCCCAGGTCGTGACGACGTGCTCGCCGTCCTCGGTGCTGACCTCGGAGCGGCTCGTGAGGATGTCGTTGCCGGCCGCCACGCGGATGTTCTCGATCGTGGTCTCGACCACGAGGTGGTCGCCGGCCGTCACCGGCCGCGAGTAGGCGAAGCGCTGCTCGCCGTGCACGACCCGGCTGTAGTCGAGGCCGAGCTCGGGGTCGAACATCACCACGGCCATCGCTCGCATCGTGATGGTGAACGGGAAGGTCGGCGGCGCGATCAGGTCACGGTGCCCGAGCGCCCGCGCCGACACGACATCGTGGTACGCCGGGTTGCTGTCGCCGATCGCGGTGGCGAACTCGCGGATCTTCTCCCGACCCACCTCGTAGGCCGAGCTCGCCGGATAGACCTTGCCGATGAAGTCCGCGTTGAGCGCCACGGTCACATCCCTCCGAGCTGTCCGCCGGTGACGGGGATCGTCACGCCGGAGACGAAGTCGGCGTCGCTCGAGACGAGGAACGCGTGCACGTTGGCGATGTCCTCGGGCTCCCCGAGACGGCCGAGCGCGATCAGCATGAGCGACATCGACCGCATCTGCTCCGGGATCCCGTAGGTGTCGCCCTCGGTCTTGGCCTGGGTGAGCCGGGTCTCGATGAAGCCCGGCGCGACAGCGTTGACGTTGATCCCGAACGGCCCGAGCTCGCGCGCGAGCGTCTTGGTCACCGCGATCAGCGCGCCCTTGGCCGCGGTGTAGTTGAACTGCCCGGGGTTGCCCATCAGTGCCGCGACCGAGGAGGTGAAGGTGATCTTGCGGTGGTACGCCGGCTTCCCGGTCGCGGCGATCTCGGCCTTCGCGACCTCGCGCAGGTAGGGCATCGCCGCGAGGGTGGTGTGGTACGCCGTACGCAGGTTGGCGTCGACGACGAAGTCGAAGAGCTCGTCGGTCATCCCGTGGAACATCTTGTCGCGCGTGGTGCCCGCGTTGTTGACGACGATGTCGAGCTTGCCGAACTCGTCGACGGCGGCCTTCGTGAGGCGGTGCGCCTCGTCGAGCTGCACGGTGTCGGCGATCACGGCGATCGCGCGGCCACCCTCGGCCTCGATCAGCGCGACCGTCTCGGCGGCGGGCTCACGGTCGATGTCGTTGACCACGACCGCCGCGCCGTCGCGCGCCAGCCGCAGCGCGGTGGCACGGCCGATGCCGCGGCCGGAGCCGGTCACGATCGCCACCCGATCGTCGAGTCGTCCCACGGCACTGCTCCTCGTCACGAGCCGACGGCCCGGGAGGCCGTCACGTTGCTCGCGACGCTAGTGGACGCCGGGCGCGGACGCACGAACGGCCGCCCCCTCGCGGGGACGGCCGATCGGTCGAGAGCTGTGGGCCCGGAGGGCCACCCGGCTAGCGGGTCTCCTTGTGCACCGTGTGCTTGTTGCACTTCGGGCAGTGCTTGTTCATCTCAAGACGGTCCGGGTCGTTGCGCCGAATGGGGCCGAGTATCTGCAACTGTC
>JANMMN010000122.1:0-8965 GCA_031373405.1 Actinomycetes bacterium | reverse complement strand
GGGTACCGTGCACAAGATGCGGCAGAACCTTGCCTGGGCGGTCGGCTACAACGCGATCGCGCTCCCGATCGCTGCCGGAGTCTTCGAGCCGGCGTTCGGGCTGATGCTGCGCCCCGAGATCGCCGCGCTCACCATGTCCGGATCCTCGGCGATCGTCGCGATCAACGCGGTGATGCTGAAGAGGCTGCGGCTTCCTTCGCCGAACCTTCGCCAGACCACCACCACCACGCCGGTGCACCGCGTCGACGCTGAGCATGCCGGGCACGGAACGTCCGCGACCGGCTCGAAGGAGTGACAGTCATGACCCGCACCCACGCCCTCTACATCAGCCTCGGGGTCCTGGGCGGCCTCGCCGTCGGGCTGGCGCTCGCCGGCTCGCTGGGCACGCTCGCGCCGCTGGCGATCTTGCTCGTGTGCCCGCTGATGATGCTGGTGATGATGCGCACGATGAACCACGGCGGCGCGTCCGACGACCATCAGCCCGCGTCGCGCCCCGACGAGCCGGCCGACCGGCGGCGCTGACAGCCGCCGCCGCCTCAACGGGCACCGCCACACGCAACGACGACCACGACCGCACCGGCACGACAACGACCCTGGGAGGGTCCTGTGAGCACCACCGAGTCACCCGCCGCGACGCTCGACCTACGCATCGGTGGGATGACCTGCTCCTCGTGTGCGGCCCGCATCGAGCGCAAGCTCAACAAGCTGCCCGGCGTGACCGCGGAGGTCAACTTCGCCACGGAGGTCGCGCACGTGCAGGCTCCCGCCGGCACGTCCGCTGCGGACCTGATCGCGACGGTGGAGGCGACCGGATACACCGCCGTCCTGCCGCCTGAACCCGGCGCGGCCCACGACAGCGACGACGAGGACGAGGATGCACCGGACGCTGTCTCGCCAGAGGTCGCGAGCCTGCGTCGCCGCCTGGCAATCTCGACCGCGCTGACGATCCCGGTCGTGCTCATGGCGATGATCCCCGTGCTGCAGTTCCCGAACTGGCAGTGGGCGTCGCTGACTCTGGCGTCGCCGGTCGTGGTCTGGGGTGCGTGGCCGTTCCACCGAGCCGCGTGGACGAACCTGCGCCACGGCG
Organism: Actinomycetes bacterium; assembly: GCA_031373405.1. Classification (GTDB taxonomy): domain Bacteria; phylum Actinomycetota; class Actinomycetes; order S36-B12; family CAIYMF01; genus Longivirga. The sequence goes on along the minus strand of JANMMN010000122.1, from coordinate 7,878 downwards.
CAGCCACGATGGACACCCTGATCAGCGTCGGGGTCAGTGCCGCGTACCTGTGGAGCCTGTACGCACTGTTCTTCGGCGGCGCCGGTGAGACCGGCATGACGATGGGCTTCGAGCTGCTCCCCGACCGGGCCAGCGGGTCGGTCAGCATCTACCTGGAGGTCGCCTCCGCGGTCACCGTGTTCATCCTCGCCGGGCGTTACCTCGAGGCTCGCGCCAAGTCCCGCTCCGGTGCCGCACTGCGCGCACTGATGAACATGGGCGCCAAGGACGTCGCGATCGTGCGCGATGGCGTCGAGGTCCGCCGCCCGGTGTCCGAGCTCACGGTCGGAGACCAGTTCGTCGTGCGCCCTGGGGAGAAGATCGCGACCGACGGAGTCGTCGAGGACGGCGCGTCCGCGGTCGACACCAGCATGCTCACCGGTGAGCCGGTCCCCGTCGAGGTCGCTACCGGTGACCCGGTCGTGGGGGCGACCGTCAACGTCGGCGGGCGTCTGCTCGTGCGCGCCACCCGTGTCGGCGGCGACACCCAGCTGGCGCAGATGGCCAAGCTCGTCGCCGACGCCCAGAACGGCAAGGCACCCGTGCAGCGCCTCGCCGACCGCGTCTCGGCCGTGTTCGTCCCCATCGTCGTCGGGCTCTCGCTGCTCACGCTGATCGGCTGGCTGCTGGCCGGTGAGAGCGCCGAGTTCGCGTTCACCGCGGCCGTCGCCGTCCTGATCATCGCGTGCCCGTGCGCGCTGGGCCTGGCCACACCGACGGCACTGCTGGTCGGGACAGGCCGGGCCGCGCAGCTCGGCATCCTCATCAAGGGCCCGCAGATCCTCGAGTCGACCCGCCGGGTCGACACGGTCGTGCTCGACAAGACCGGCACCATCACGACCGGCGCGATGCGCCTGGTCGAGGTGATCCCCGCCGCCGGCGTCGACCGCGACGACCTGCTGCGCCTGGCGGGCGCCCTCGAAGACGCGTCCGAGCACCCGATCGCGGCGGCCGTCGCCGACGGGGCCCGCGACCAGCTCGGGGCGCTGCCGCCGGTCGAGTCGTTCGCCTCGGCGCAGGGACGCGGGGTCCAGGGGGTCGTCGTCGGCCACGCCGTGGTCGCCGGACGCACCGGGTGGCTGCGCGAGCAGTGGGCGATGACCATGCCCGAGGACCTCGCGACCGCCCAGTCGGACGCCGAGGCCCTGGGCCGCACCGTCATCGCCGTCGGCTGGGACGGAGCCGCCCGCGGCCTGGCCGTCGTCGCGGACACGGTCAAGCCCACGAGTGCGCAGGCGATCGCCGAGCTGCGGAGCCTGGGCCTCACCCCGGTTCTGCTGACCGGTGACAACACCCGTGCCGCCCGCGCGGTCGCCGCCGAGGTCGGCATCGACGAGGTGATCGCGGAGGTGCTGCCGTGGGACAAGGTCGACGTCGTCAAGGGGCTGCAAGCCAAGGGCAGGGTCGTCGCGATGGTCGGCGACGGCGTCAACGACGCCGCAGCTCTCGCCCAGTCCGACCTCGGGATCGCGATGGGCACCGGCACCGACGTCGCGATCGAGGCCAGCGACCTGACCCTGGTGACCGGTGACCTGCGGGCCGCCGGCGATGCGGTCAGGCTCTCGCGGCGGACCCTGCGGACCATCCAGGGCAACCTGTTCTGGGCGTTCGCGTACAACGTCGCGGCGATCCCGCTGGCCGTCGCCGGGCTGCTCAACCCGATCGTCGCGGGGGCCGCGATGGCGTTCTCGTCCGTCTTCGTCGTCACCAACAGCCTGAGGCTGCGCCGGTTCACCGGCCGCACCAGCACGCCGACCTGACTCGTCGAGTGACGCCGCGCCGACCGGCCACGGGAGCCACGGTCGAGGCTCGCCCAGCCGCAGGGTCGTCTACGCGCTGGGGTCGTCGGACCGCTGGCACTGGGCTGGGTGCCGCGCCGACTGCGGCAGCCCGGTGAGGCGCTCCAGAGCGCAGAGCCCATCTGGTGTCCCTGGCCAGTGGCGCTCGAGGGCGTCAGGACCCGCGCGCCGCACCACCGAGCGCAGCACGAGCGCGACGATGATCGCGTCGTCGGCGTACCCGAGGACGGGCACGAAGTCGGGCACCAGATCGATCGGCATGACGAGGTAGCCGAGCAGCAGCCACACCCGCACCCGTACACCGACCGGCAGGGTCCGGTCACGCGCCAGCCGCGACACCAGCCTGATCGTGTCCGGGAGGATGCGCAGGGAGTCGCGCAGGGTCGACTCCGCGGGCCGCTGCCACCAGAGCACCCCGACCAGGGCGAGCCACAGCAGGAGCACCCCACCCACGAGCGCGATCGCGACCTTCCACCCCACGCCTCACCTTCTCACTGCGACGCCGTCCCCGAGTGGGTCAGTGCCCGCCGATGCCGGTCAGGCGTGGGCTGAAGGTGGAACCGCCGTCGGTCGACTCGAGCACCGTGCCCCCGACCAGCGTCGCGAGCCGACCGTCGACGGCGGCTGCTGGCTGCCCGCCGGTGCTGCCGCGCGGGCGCCAGGTGGCCCCGTCGTCGGTCGAGATGTGCACCGTGCCGTCAGGGGCGATGCCGTACACCTCGGCCGAGGTCCAGGCAAGGAAGGCCAGCAGCGGTGCGCCTGCCACCCGATCCCAGCTGGAGCCGCTGTCGCGGGAGCTCATCGGGCCGGTCTGCGTGGTGGCCAGGGCCCGGGTCGGGTCGCCCGGGTTGAGGGCGACGTCGAAGACGCCCGGGTTGCCCAGGCGGGTGAAGGTCGAGCCGGCGTCGGTGGACCGCATCAGGGCGTCGTCGTGGGCCGGCACTCCCAGGATCGTGGAGCCGGCGGCGGAGAGCCGGTGGAAGTCGACCTCTCCCAGGAGGCTGAGGCTGGTCCACGTCGCGCCGTCGGCGGAAGCTCGCAGGCCGAGGTTGGAGGGCAGGTCCTCCCCGGCGCCCGGGTGCCCGGACGCGAGCCAACGGGTGCCGTCGTAGGTGAGACCCATGACGTCGAACGGTGTCTCGCTGCGCAGCTGCGGCGCCTGTCCCGGTTCCTGCCGGTAGAGGCCTTCGTGCGTCCCGAGCAGCAGCGCCTGACCGTCATAGGCGAGGTTGTGCACGTGCGACCAGGCGGCACCGGTGACGTCGACCGGCGACGTGCCGGGCGCCGCGGCCCCCGGCGACGCGGTCGAGGCGGGCGCGGCTGAAGCGGGAGCCGCCGCCCCGGTCCCGCTGCTGTCTGCGCAGCCGGTGAGGGCGAGGACGACGGCGGCCCCGACGGCCGCGAGGACTGCTCGCCTCATCCGGCCAGCAGCTTCTGCATCGTGGCGATCTCGGCGGTCTGGCCGGCGACGACTGCTTCGGCGAGTGTCTTCACGTTGGCGTCGTCGGTCGTGGTCAGCACCTGCTTGGCCATGGTGAGGGCGCCCTGGTGGTGGGCGATCATCATCGCCAGCCACATCCGGTCGAACTCCCCACCGGTGGCGTCGGCGAGGGAGGTCATGTCCTGCTCACTCATCATGCCGTCCATGCTCATCCCGCCCATGTCGGACGATCCGTGGTCCATCGAACCGTCCGAGCCCATCCCGGCCATCTGGGTCGGTGCTCCCCAACGGGACAGCCAGCCGGTCATCTGCGCGATCTCGGGGTCCTGTGCCGCCTTGATCTGCTCGGCCAGCGCACGGACCTGCGCGCCGGTGGGCTTGGCCAGGGCGATGTCGGCCATCGCGACGGCCTGCTCGTGGTGCGGGATCATGAGCTGGGCGAAGGCAACGTCGGCCTCGCGACCGTCGAGGTTGGCGATCGCGGATGCCGCGTTGGTCGGGGTGGTGTCGTGCCCGCCGGTGCCGCACGCGGCGAGGGTCAGGGCCAGGGCCAGGCCGGTGGCGGCCAGGGCGAGGGGGCGTCGGGCGCTCATCGCGTTCGGAGTCTCCTTGCGGTGGTCGCCGGGGCCTGTTGCCCCGACGGTGGATGGTCGCGCCGGGCGAGCCGGCACGTCGAGGTGGGTCATGTCGCGTACTCGAGGCGGGTCATCATCCCTGCCTCCATGTGGAACCCGTTGTGGCAGTGCAGCATCCAGCGGCCAGGGTTGTCGGCCAGCAGGCTCACGTCGACGGCACCCATCGAGGGGACCAGGACGGTGTCCTTGCGTGGTCCGGTGCCGCCGGCGTCGCCGAGCTGGAACGTGTGCCCGTGCAGGTGGATCGGGTGCGGCATCATCGAGTGATTCATGATCCGCAGCCGGCTGGTCTGCCCACCGGTCACGGACAACGGGATCGCCTGGTCGTAGGTGCGGCCGTTGATCGTCCACACATACGGGGCCATCGACCCACCGAGCACGACGTCCTGGCTGCCGACCGAGTCAGCGGCCGGCAAGGCTGCACCCGGCGCGGCGGTGAGCACGCCGACGCTCAGCGGGTATCCGTCGAGCTCCCGCGGACGGTAGGTGGCGGGCGGGACGGCTCCTGACCCGGTGCGGGCCAGCGCACGAGCGAGTCCGGCCTTCCCGACGGGTTGGGCGACGAGGGGGAACACCCCGTCGCTGAGGGTGACGGTGGCGTCGTACCGCTCGCCCATCCCGAGGCGGATCACGCTGGCCGGTACCGGGTTCACCGGATAGCCGTCGGTGTGGGTGACGGTCAGGGCGTGCCCGTCGAGGGCGACGTCGAAGATCGTGTCCGAGGCCGCGTTGATGATCCGCAGCCGCACGCGTTGGCCGGGCTGGCCGGTCAGGACATCGGGGTCCTCGGGGGCGCGGCCGTTCACCAGGTACAACGGGTAGTCGACGTCGCCGCCGTCCATCCCACCCATGCCCATGCCCATGTGGGCCATGCCGTCGCCGTCGGCGCCGGCGGCGACCAGGTCGGCCAGGAGCTGTTCGGGGGTCTTGCCGACCCCGTCGGTCCAGTCGTCGAGCACGACGACCCACTCCAGGTCGTAGCCGCCGGGCTCGTCGGGGGCGTCGATGATGAACGGCGCGTACAGGCCCCGGTCGAGCTGCATCCCGTGGTGGGGATGGAACCAGTGAGTACCGGCGTCGGGGACGACGAAGTCGTACTCGAACATCGCCCCGGCCGCGATCGCCGGGGTCGTCAGCCCGGGGACGCCGTCCATGTCGTTGCGCAGGGCGAGCCCGTGCCAGTGGACGCTGGTCTCCTCCGGGAGCCCGTTGCGCACCTCGACCTGGACCCGGTCGCCGGCGGTCGCGCGCAGCAGCGGTCCGGGGACGGTGTCGCCGTACGCCCACGTGGTCACGACCCGACCGGCCAGATCCACCTGCGTGGGTTGCGCGGTCAGGCGCAGCCGCCGGCTCTTCCCGGTCGTGGGCCGCGCGGCCTCCGCCTTCGCGACCTGCCGGGCCAAGACCGAGGGATCCGGGGCAGCCCCCGCCGGCACGCGCGCACGCCGCCAGCGTCGCCGCGGCGCCGGCGCTGGCCGCGCCGACCAGCAACGCGCGACGGGTGAGCAGGGACACCGGACTCCAACCTTCGGTAGCGCCACGGTGCGGCGCCAGGCTTCAGGGTCACCCGCCGAGGTCCAGGACCCGTTCAGGACCGATGAAGGAACGATGAAGATCCCGACGTTCACCGTTCCTTGACCCCCGCACGCTGCGTTCCTCCACCTACCGGACCGAGACTCGTGGTGACCCGAGAGGAGCACGGACATGATGAACTGGAACACCGGCTGGTCCGGTGGCGGTTGGCTCGCGATGAGCGTGATGATGATCTTCTGGGCGGCGGTGATCGGCGTCGCCATCTGGGCTGCGGTCCGCCTGCTCGCACCCGGCACCAGGACTCAACCCGTGGCGACGCCGCGGGCTACGTTGGACGCTCGCCTGGCGTCCGGCTCCATCGACACGGAGGAGTACGCGCGGCTGCGCAGGCTGCTCGAGGGCACCTCCTCGGACGCCGTCGTCGGTGACATCGCACCCCGTCCTCAGCGCAGGTAGCCTGCCGGGACGCACCGCCCGAGGAGGAGCCCCATGGGGGAGCAGCTGACCGTCCTGGTCGTCGACGACGAGGTCGCGCTGGCCCGCGTCGTCGCCGGCTACCTCGAGCACGAAGGGTTCACCGCGTTGCAGGCCCACGACGGCCCGTCCGCGGTCGCGCTGGCCGACAAGCACCGCCCGGACCTCATCGTCCTGGACGTGATGCTGCCCGGCTTCGACGGCGTCGAGGCGTGCCGGCAGATCCGCTTGTTCACCGACGCCTACATCATCATGCTGACCGCGCGCGACGAGGAGGTCGACAAGATCGTCGGCCTGTCCGTCGGCGCGGACGACTACCTCGTCAAACCGTTCTCGCCCCGTGAGCTCATCGCCCGGGTGCGGGCCATGCTGCGCCGCCCCCGTGCGGTCCCGGTGAACCCATCGGTGACCGTGCTGGGTGACCTGACGATCGACGAGGAGGCCCGCAAGGTCACCGTCGCCGGCGCCCCGATCGACCTGACCCGCACCGAGTTCGACCTGCTCGCGGCAATGGCCGCCCGGCCGCGGGCTGCGTTCTCCCGCCGCCAGCTCATCACCGAGGTGTGGGGCGCGGACTGGTACGGCGACGAGCACCTCGTCGACGTCCACGTCGGGCACCTGCGCCGCAAGCTCGGCGACGACGCCAACGAGCCCCGCTACGTGCGGACCGTCCGCGGCGTCGGCTACGGCCTGGGCGAAGGATGACCCGGCGGCTGCCGCGCCTGGCGACGCGGCTCATGACGGCACAGGCTCTCGTCATCGCGGTCGGGGCCCTCACGCTGCTCGCCGCGACCGCGCTCATCGCCCCGGGACTGTTCCACGACCACCTGGCCATGACCGGGGAAGACTCCCCAGCCGTCGTCGACCACGCCGAACAGGCCTTCGCCTCTGCGACCGCCATCTCCATCACCCTGGCCACCCTCGCCTCGCTGCTCGTGGCGGGACTGATGTCGTGGGTGCTCGTGCGCCGGGTTTCCCGGCCGGTCGAGGACCTCGCGACCGCGGCCGCCGCCGTCGCGGCAGGGACCTACGCAATCGACGTGCCCGACGCATCGTTCGCGACCGAGCTCGACGACCTCTCGACCGCGTTCTCCCACATGGCGTCCCGCCTGTCCGACACCGAGATCAGCCGCAGCCGCCTGCTCGCCGACCTCGCGCACGAGGTCCGTACCCCGCTGGCGACCCTCGAGGCCTACATCGACGGTCTCGAGGACGGTGTCGTGGTGACCGGGCCGGAGGCGTACGCCACCATGCGCGACCAGGTATCCCGCCTGCGGCGCCTTTCCATCGACCTGCGCGAAGCTGCCGCCGCCGGCGAGCACGCCCTGCACCTGGTTCTCGCCGATGTCGACGCCGCCGAAGTCGCCCAGGCCGCAGTGGCCGCGGCGGAACCCCGCTACCAGGCTAAGGGCGTCCCCCTCATCTACGCCGGACCCGGCTCCGGCCTCGAGGTCGACGCGGACCGCGGACGCATCGCGCAGGTGCTGGCGAACCTGCTCGACAACGCTCTGCGCCACACCCCGCCGGGGGAGAGCGTCGAGGTGGCCGCCTCCATGACCGGCACCGGGCCGGGCCGGGCGGTCACCGTCCAGGTCTCCGACACAGGGGAGGGCATCCCCACCGATCAGCTCGCGCTCGTGTTCGACCGGTTCCACCGAGTCGACCCGTCCCGGGCAAGCAACGACGGGTCCGGCAGCGGGCTGGGCCTGACGATCGCCCGCGCCATCGCCGTCGACCACGGCGGACGCCTCGACGCCGCGAGCGCCGGTCCCGGACGCGGTGCCACGTTCATCCTGACGCTGCCGGCGTCCTAGGGCGGATCACGTCCAGCGCGATGGACGCGACTGACGACGTCGATGCATTGCCTACCGCGACACGCGCGGTCGGAGCCGTCTACTCGTGCGTGCTGAACTCGTGGTCGGCGTGACCCGTCGGCTCCAGCTGGAAGGTGCAGTGC
>JANMMN010000029.1:0-2709 GCA_031373405.1 Actinomycetes bacterium | reverse complement strand
CATCCCGCTCGTGTACGGCGAGATCGACCGCGTCGATGCGCAGGCCCAGGTCGTCTCGCTCCTGGACGGTCGCACGCTCCCGTACGACCAGCTCATCATCGCCACCGGTGTCTCGCCGCGCCCCGACCAGACTCCCGGCCTGGACGACCCGGGCGGGTGGTACTCCTCGGTGTTCGACTTCTACACCTACGAAGGCGCCACGGCGCTCGCGCGCAAGCTCGCGGGCTGGAAGGGCGGACGGCTGGTCATCAGCATCGTCGACATGCCCATCAAGTGCCCGGTGGCACCCCTGGAGTTCGCCTTCCTCGCTGACGCGCACTTCGCCGAGCGTGGCATGCGCGACCAGGTGGAGATCGTGTACGTGACACCGATGCCGGGAGCCTTCACCAAGCCCATCGCGTCGAAGCTCTTCGGAGGCATGTTCGACGAGCGCACGATCGCTCTCGAGGCCGACTTCATGCTCGAACGGGTCGACCCGGTCGCGCACAAGCTGGTCTCCTACGACGAGCGCGAGGTCGAGTACGACCTGCTGGTCACGATCCCCCTCAACATGGGCGCCGACTACATCGCGAGATCGGGACTCGGCAACGAGCTCAACCTCGTCCCCGTCGACAAGTTCACCCAGCTGTCGAAGGAGTACGACAACATCTTCGCCCTCGGGGACGCCAACGACATCCCGGCGTCGAAGGCCGGATCGGTCGCGCACTTCGAGGTCGAGCTGTTCATCGACAACTTCCTCGAGCACATCGCAGGGAAGGCCATGACCGCGAAGTTCGACGGGCACGCCAACTGCTTCATCGAGACCGGGTACGGCAAGGCCATGCTCATCGACTTCAACTACGCGACCGAGCCGCTGCCGGGGAAGTACCCCTACCCCGGCGTCGGTCCGATGAGCCTGCTCAAGGAGACCAAGGTCAACCACCTCGGCAAGCTCGCCTTCCGCTGGGCCTACTGGAACGTGCTCCTGCCCGGTCGCAGCATGCCCGTGCGCAGCGAGATGTCGATGTCCGGCAAGAAGGCCGACGTGTCCTGACGGGCACACCCGACTCACGACCGACCCCAGCAACCGAGGAGCACCCCATGCCAGTCACGACCATCGACGGCCACGAGATCCCCGTCGACGACGAGGGCTTCATGACGGTCTACGACGAGTGGGACGAGGGTCTGGGCACGTCCCTCGCGGCCGCGATCGACGTCGAGCTGACCGATGACCACTGGAAGGCGATCCACTTCCTGCGCGACGACTTCAGGTCCGAGGGCGTCACCGCGACGCTGCGCCGCGTGCAGACCGTCGGTGGCATCGACGTCAAGACGCTGTTCGCGCTGTTCCCCAAGAAGCCGGCCAAGAAGATGGCCTACATCGCCGGGCTGCCCAAGCCGCACGGCTGCGTCTGACCCCTCCTGCTCGGCACCCATCCCTCACGAAGGAAGTGAACGACATGACTGCCACGCAGGACGCCATCGTCCCGAAGTTCGACGACGAGGAGCACGGTGGCCGCAAGCTCGCGATCATCTGCTCCAAGGGCAATCTCGACATGGCCTACCCGGGACTCATCCTCGGGAACGCCGCCCTCGGCGAGGGCGTCGAGCTGCACCTGTTCTTCACGTTCTGGGGCTTCGACATGATCACGAAGAGTCGGATGAACGACCTGAAGTTCAGCCCCGCGGGCAACACCGCCATGCACATGCCGGTGGGAGACGTCCGCATCCCGCAGGCCCTCGCTCCGCTTCCGGGCATGCAGCCGATGGCGACCCACATGCTCAAGAAGCAGATCGCCGACCTCGGCGTCCCGGAGATCCCCGACTTCCTCGACCAGATCGTCGCCTCCGGCGGTCACCTGTGGGCCTGCCGGATGAGCGCTGACATGAACCACCTCACGATGGACGACCTCTACGACGGCGTCGAGGCGATCATCAACGCCTCCGACTTCATCGAGATGACCGACGGCGCGCAGCTGCTCTTCATCTGACGCCAGCCACGATCTCTCGCGGGTCGACGTTCCCACCGGGGGCAGCGGCGGCCCGCGAGTGCCGCGCACGGTGGTCACTAGGCTGCCCGCCATGCGCCTCGCCGAACTGACCATGTCCGTCCAGCGCCGGCTGGCGCGCGGGATCGACACCATCCCGGCCGCGACCGCTACCCGCATCGGCGGTGGTCCGCGGGTCGTCGACGGGCAGGTGCTCGACCCGCACCTCGGGCTGATCCTGCGCTTCGACGAACGGTTTAGGCCCGACCCGATCGTCCCGGACGTGCCAGCGAAGCGCACGGCCATCCGTTCCAGCTCGGCCCTCGCTGCCGGAGCACCCATCGGCGTCGGGACGGTGCGGGACCTCACGGTCGATGGCGCGGACGGGCCGCTGCGCGCACGGCACTTCTCACCGTCCGACGGCGGTGCCGGACGACCCCTCGTGGTCTTCTTCCACGGCGGTGGCTGGGTCGTCGGCGACCTCGATACGCACGACCAACCGTGCCGCCTGCTCACCAGGCACGCCGACGTGCATGTGCTCTCGGTCGACTACCGGCTCGCTCCCGAGCACCCCTTCCCCGCAGCGGTCGAGGATGCCGTCGCGGCTTTCGCGTGGGGCGTCGAGCACGCGGGCGAGCTCGGTGCCGACCCGACCCGGGTCGCGGGGGGGGGGGGCAGGGCGGGGGGGCGCCACGCAGCCGGCGGGGGGCGGGCGGCCCCCGGCGCGGGGCCCACCCCACCC
>JANMMN010000003.1:0-17487 GCA_031373405.1 Actinomycetes bacterium | reverse complement strand
GCCTGCCCCACCACCAGCTCAAGACCTCCGGGTTCCTCCACATCGAGCACGGCCAACCCGACGGATCCTGCGACTGGGTCACCGCCTGGGGCCAACGCGTCCACATCCCCGCCCGACCCTTCCTCCACGACCCCCACGACCCCCACGACCACCCCGACCACCCCGACCCCCACGACCACCCCGACCCCGGCGACCATCCAGACCCTGGCGACGATCCCGACCACGACCCCGAGCCCCACCCCGGCGACGACCACGACCCCCACGACCACCCCGACCCGGGTGACGATCACGCCCACCCGGGCACAGATCCGCCACCTCTGGTCGGCGATCCGCCCGTCTGATCCTGGCGTCACCCCCGTCTGTCGGACGGCTGACCACCTGAGGGGACTGTGCAACCCGAGTGCTCACTCATGAGGCATCCCGGACAGGAAGGGAGAAGTGCGCGACCCACCCCAGCGACAAGGCACCACCTACGACGAATTGCCACAAGAGCTGCGTGCTCCCTGGGCCAAGGGCGGCCTGGATTGCCTCAGCCGAGACTCCTCCCGGGGCAGCGAACGCGTTGGCCAGGATGGACCCGAGATGAGCGACCACTGCCAGCCACGCCATCGCCCAGGCGATCGCGGCAAAGATCAGACCCCGATGCCATGTCTGGCCGTTTCGAAGTGAACCTCGTTCTAGGCGAAAGCCTCGCGACTCGCTCGATCGCCCGTTGCGCTGGTCAGGCGTATGGGCCACATTGCCTCTCATTCGTCAAAGAGACCGCGTAGTCCACCGCAGTCGCCACGAGATGATGGCCGAGCGGACCGTGACGGCGCTACTGCCCGGGCAACGGATCACCGGGCCCGGAGGCACCAACGGACGCCCCGAGCCGAGGCTAGAAGGCGGCCTCGTCGAGCTCCATCAACTCGTTGTCGGCGCTCTCGGCGATCGAGCGCTCGGCGGTGAGCAGCGGGAAGCGCTGGCGCGCGAAGAACTTCGCCGCGGCGACCTTGCCCTGGTAGAACGCGCGGTCCTTGTCCGACGGCGTACCGGCGAGCGCGTCGACGGCGATCGCGGCCTGGCGCAGCAGCAGCCAGCCGATGACGAGGTCACCGAGGCAGAGCAGCAACCGCGTGGTGTGCTGGCCGACCTTGTAGAGCTCGGTGGCGTCTGTCTGCGACTTCATCGCGTAGCCGCCGAGGGCTCCGACGATGCCCTGCACGTCCTCAAGAGCCTTGCCGAGCATCTCGCGCTCGACCGCGAGCGTGCCGTTGCCGGCGTCGCCCTTGGCGAAGTCCGCCACCTCGCCGTTGAGGCGCGTCAAAGACTGGAACTGGTCGCGCACCATCTTGCGGAAGAACAGGTCGAGACCCTGGATCGCGGTCGTGCCCTCGTAGAGCGTGTCGATCTTCGAGTCGCGGAGGTACTGCTCGATCGGGTAGTCCTGCAGGAAGCCCGAGCCGCCGAAGGTCTGCAGCGACTGCGCGAGCTGCTCGTAGGAGCGCTCCGAGCCGACCCCCTTGACGATCGGCAGCAGCAGGTCGTTCATCCGCTCGGCGGTGTCGAGGTCGACCTCGGCCGCTGCGCCTGCCCGGTTGAGCTCGACCTGGTCCTGGTAGTACGCCGTGTAGTGCAGGAGCGCGCGCATGCCCTCGGCGTACGACTTCTGCATCATCAGGCTGCGACGCACGTCGGGGTGGTGCGTGACGGTGACGCGAGGGGCGTCCTTGTCCATGAACGCGGCGAGGTCGCCGCCCTGGACGCGCTGCTTGGCATAGTCGAGTGCGTTGAGGTAGCCGGTCGACAGCGTGGCGATCGCCTTGGTGCCCACCATCATCCGGGCGTACTCGATGACCTTGAACATCTGCGCGATGCCATCGTGCACGTCGCCGACGAGCCAGCCGACTGCCGGCTCCTTCTCGCCGAAGGTGAGCTCGCAGGTCGTCGAGACCTTGATGCCCATCTTCTTCTCGACGTTGGTCGCGTAGACGCCGTTGCGCTCACCGAGCTCGCCGCTCGCGAGGTCGACGTGGAACTTCGGGACGACGAAGAGCGAGAGGCCCTTCGTGCCGCCGCGCGCACCCTCGGGGCGGGCGAGCACCAGGTGGATGATGTTGTCGGCCATGTCGTGCTCGGCCGAGGTGATGAAGCGCTTGACGCCCTCGATGTGCCACGTGCCGTCGGGCGCAGCGATCGCCTTGGTGCGACCGACGCCGACGTCGGAGCCGGCGTCCGGCTCGGTGAGCACCATGGTGGCGCCCCACTGCTTGTCGATCATGAGTCGTGCCCAGCGCTTCTGGTCCTCGTTGCCGAGGTGGTCGAGGATCGCGGCGAAGCCGGGGCCGGACATGAACATGAACGCCGGCGGGTTGGCGCCGAGCATGAGCTCGCTCGCGGCCCAGCGCAGCGATGGCGGGGCACCCGGGCCACCGAGGTGGGTCGGCAGGTCGAGGTTCCAGAACCCGGAGTCCATCAGCGCCCGGTACGAGGCCTTGAACGACGCGGGCATGGTCACCGTGCAGGCGGCCGGGTCGTAGACGGGCGGGTTGCGGTCGCTGTCGACGAAGGACGCCGCGAGCGGGCCGGTCGCGAGGCGCTCCACCTCGGCGAGGATGTCGCGCGCGGTCTCGACGTCCATGTCGGCGTACGGGCCCGAGCCCAGGCGGTTCTGCGCACCGAAGACCTCGAAGAGGTTGAACTCAATGTCGCGCAGGTTGGACTTGTAGTGACTCATCGCCTGGAACTCCTCGTGGGGTCACGGTTACCCGTCAGTAACTCATGATGCTACCCGTCGGTAACTCTGGCAAGAGCACGTGGGATGTCGTGTCGCGATCGTGAGTGTTCGCGCAGGTCAGCGACTCGATGGCGAGCTGCCTGGCTCAGGCCGGCAGGCAGGTAGGCAGGCAAGCGGGCAGGCGGGCAGGCACGTCGCGCCGCCGCCAACCGGCGGACCCGATCAGCGCGGAACTGACACCGAAGCCGATGGCCGGACACCCCGATGACCCGGTCGGTGCTCATCGTCCGGCTCACCGCCCACCCCGACGTCGAGCGCGCGCTGCTCACCTCGCTGTTCGACCCTGCGTCGGGCCGGACGCTGGCGCGAGCACGGGGTCGGCCGACAGGATGGGACCGCGCGGAACCCGGCTGCGCCCTCCGTCACCAGGATTGGGCGTTCGCATGCTCGTGCTCGCGGCACCTCAGTGGGTCCCGGCGCTCGCGTCGGTCGTGGTCGCGCTGCTGTTCGCTTCCGCCCTGCGCCGTCGTACTGCGACCCGCGAGACCTGGCGCTATGACACGGTCGCGGCCTGGCTTCGCGCCTTCACCTACTTCTCGGTGTGCTGGGCGGTCGCCTGGGCGAGCGGCACCGTCGCCACCGTGACGTCCAACCCGCTCGTGTTCCCCGGTCAGCCGTCGAGCTGGCTGTGGTGGCTGCTGACTGCGGCGACCTTCGGCATCGCCGTGGTCGGCTACTGGGTGGTGTGGGCGCGGGGCACCCGCCCGCACGGGCGTCGCATCTCGTGGCCCGAGACGCCACTGTTCGGCCTCGCCTGGGGAGTCTCCGAAGGCCTGCTCATGGCCTCGGTGTGGGTGCTCGCGACCCGGATGTGGCGAGCCGCACTGGGTGACGGGGCGCTCTGCGACGCTCTCGTGCTCGCCACGGTCATCGTGGTGCTCAGCGCCTGGATCGCGTTGTGGCACGCGCTCTACTGGGACATCAACATCTCCCCCGAGCACAACATCATGGAGTGGAACACGATCAAGGTCGCGGTCGTGCACACGCCCAACGTCGTGGTCTCCACCGCGTGGCTGACCGCGTGGGAGAACCTCGGGCTCTTCGTCCTCGCGCAGACGATCGCGTTGCTCGGATCGTCGATGACCATGCCCTTCCCGACCTTCCGGCACCCGCACCCGCAGGATCCGGACGGTCCGGTGCTCGGACCGCCGACGCGAGAGCCGACCGACCTGTCGGGTCGCACCGTGGTGCTGACCGGTGGTGCGCGCGGCATGGGCCGGGAGGCGTCTCTGCGGCTCGCCGCGCTCGGTGCACGTCTCGTCGTCCTCGACGTCGACACCGCGGGAGCAGAGGCGACCGCGGAGCAGATCCGCCGCGCCGGCGGTGATGCGACGGTCGTGCCGGTCGACCTGGCGGAGCCGGCCTCGGTGCGTGCGGCAGCCGCGTCGGTGCTCAGCCTCTGCCCGCGGATCGACGTGCTGCTCAACAACGCGGGCACCTTCCGCTCGCGCCTCACCCGCAACTCCGACGGCATCGAGTCGACCCTCGCCGTCAACCACGTCGGGCCATTCCTTCTGACCCAGCTCCTGCTGCCACGAGTCACGGAGTCGCGCGGCCGGATCGTGTTCGTGTCCTCCGACGCCCACTACCAGGCCACGGCGTACGACGATGTCGACACTGCCGCGTTCTGGAAGTCCGACAAGGCCGATCCCAACGCGGGCTTCGCGGCGTACAACCGCTCGAAGCTGCTCGTCGCCTCGGGCGCGCGCGAGCTCGCCGAGCGCACCCGCGGCACGGGAGTCACGGTCAACACCCTGACACCGGGCGCACTCGTCCCGACCGCGATCTACGACGAGGTCACCGGACCGTTCGCGACCTTCGTGTCGGTCATGCGCCCGTTCCTGCGCACCGTGGAGGAGGCGATGCCCACCTACCTCTACGTCTGCACCTCGCCAGAGCTCGACGGCGTCAGCGGCTTCTACGTCAAGGACCGCCGGGCCCAGGAGGCGGCGCGATCCGTGCTCGACCCTGATCGTCGCGCCGAGGTCTGGGCCTGGACCGAGCACGCCGCGGGACTCGTCCGCAGCTGAGCGACGGTGTCACTGCCTCGCGGTGCCAGGGAGGCGGTAGGCAGTGACACGTGCGGCTGTACGCCGGTAACTCTCGCGACACGGCGGCAGGCGGTGGCTATCGTCGTCGTGTTCGAGCCGCACGCCATCACCGGGAGGACGCCATGACCGAGACCACTCGCGCCGCTGTCCCCGGTCCGCCGCGTCCCTGACGCCGCACCCGCTCGACACCGGCGGTCCTCGTCCGCCACCCCGCGTCGCTCCGCGACGCCCGATGCCGTGCTGGAGTCATGGTGTCTTCTGCTTCCTCGCCCGCCGATCTCGGTTGGGACCTCACCTGGGCCGACCTCGTCGGCTCCGACCACCACCTGACGCCTGCGCGCGTCACCTTGCACGGCCGCGACGTGTGGCGGGTGCACGACGGCACGACCGAGCACTCCGTGGGGGTGCGCGGTCGCCTGCGCCAGGACGGCCACGGCCTCCCGGTCGCCGGTGACTGGGTCCTTCTCGGCGGCGCGGTCGACTCGGGCGCTGTCATCGAGCGGGTGCTGCCCCGGCGCACGGCGCTCGTGCGCAAGGTCGCCGGTGCGCGCACCGACGAGCAGGTCGTCGCAGCCAACGTCGACGTCGTGCTGGTGTGCGCGCCGATCCACTCGCTCAATGCGCGGCGGCTCGAGCGCGAGCTCACTCTCGTGTGGGAGTCGGGCGCCACCCCGGTCGTCGCGATCACCAAGAGCGACCTTGCCGACGACGCGGTCGAGACCGTGGAGGAGCTGCGATCCATCGCCATCGGCGTCGAGGTCCTCGCGGTCTCGTCGTACGACGGGGTCGGGCTCGAGCAGGTGCGCTCGCTCATGCCTCCCGGCGTCACGATGGCCGTGATCGGACCGTCAGGTGCTGGGAAGTCGACCCTGGTCAACGCCCTCGTCGGCGAGCAGGTGCTCGCGACGACGCCGGTGCGCGCCGACCACCGCGGCGTGCACACCACGACCGCGCGGCATCTCGTGCACGTTCCTGGCGCGGGGCTCGTCCTCGACACCCCGGGGATGCGTGAGCTGGCACTGTGGGCCGACGAGGACGCGCTCGATGCGACGTTCGTCGATGTCGACGCACTGGCGCGCGAATGCCGGTTCAACGACTGCCGGCACGCCACCGAGCCGGGCTGCGCGGTCAACGCGTCGGTCGAGGCCGGCGTGCTGGACGAGGAGCGGCTCGCCAGCTGGCGCAAGCTGCAGCGCGAGCTCGCCCACCTGGCGCGCAAGCAGGACGCGCGGCTCGCCGCGGAGGAGAGACGCAGGTGGGCGCAGCTCAGCCAGGAGGCCAAGTCGCGCGCCCGCCAGTGAGTGCCGAAGACACGATCACGCCCTGCACCATCTCGACGTGACGCTGGCACTGTCGGCCTCATCGAGCTCGCCGCGACGCAGGCGGCCACCTTCTCGTCGTCGCAGTTCTCCCGATCCCCGGCAGCGCACGACCAGGGCTGGCACTGTCGGAGCGTGAGCCAGACGCTGGACCATCGCGAGCACGCCACCCGGATGGCCGGGCTCTTCGACGCCTTGTCCACGACGTACGACGGGGTCGGGGTCGACTTCTTCGCACCGATCGGTGCGTCGCTGCTGCGCGCTCTGCCACCGCGCTCGGGCGAGCGCTGGCTCGACGTCGGGTGCGGGCGTGGCGCCGTGCTGCTGCCCGCTGCGGCGGCCATCGGGCCAGCTGGCCGCGCGGTCGGCATTGACATCTCCGCGGCGATGGTGGCCTCGACCCTCGAGCGGGCGGCAGCCGCCGGGTTGGGGAACGTCGAGGCGCGGGTCGACGACGCCCAGACCTCGGCACTCGAGCCCGCCTCCTTCGACACGCTGTCGTCCTCGCTCGTGCTGTTCTTCCTCGCCGATCCGGCGGCGGCGCTCGCCGGGTGGAGTCGGCTGCTCGTGCCGGGTGGGCGGCTCGGCGTGACCACGTTCGGACCCACCGACCCGCGGTGGCAGGAGGTCGACGACGTGTTCGCGCCGTACCTCCCGCCGGGCATGGTCGATGCGCGGACCACGGGCGCCGTCGGTCCGTTCGGCAGCGACGACGGCATGGCCGACCTCGTGCGCGGCGCCGGGTTCGTGGACGTCGCGACCGTGACCGACGCGATCGACGTGCGGTTCGCCGACGCCGACCAGTGGAACGCGTTCACGTGGTCGGTGGGACAGCGGCAGATGTGGCTGTCGGTGCCCGAGGCGGAGCGTCCCGCGGTGCGGGCCGAGGCCGGGCTGCGGCTCGCTCGTCACGCCGCGCCCGACGGCTCGATCACGCTCTCCCGCAGCGTGCGGCACACGCTGGCGCTCACGCCGGGCTGACCCCGCCGTCGGGGTGGCCGAGATCAGCCTCAGATGCTGCGAAGCGGAACGACGACCTCGTTGCGCCGCCGGAACCACGGCATCCACGGCGGGTCGAACCGCGCGAACCGAGGGCTTCCTGCGACCTCGAGCCCGGCATCCTCGAGCGAGCGCAGCAGGCGCGTGACCTGCAGCCGGTACGTCGATGACGACCATCGGCCGGAGAAGCGCGCGGCGGCGGCAACCTGCTCGGGAACGGCGCGCAGTGCGACCCGCGCATCGCGCGGGGTAGGAAGCTCCTCGATCGTGGCGTCACCCGGCATCACGAAGGACACGACGTACCTGCCGGGTGCGACCTCCGCCGTCGTGCTGACGACATCGCCGGGGGCGGGGATCTCGTCCTGGCCGCGCTGGATCACCGGTGCCGTCATGGCGATGCCGCGGCTCGCATCGTTCTGGCCGCTGATGTAGGAGACGAGTGGGCGAAAAGCCTGGTTCCCGGCCGACTCGAACGAGCCCTCGACCTCGATCTCGGCAACGACGTGCGCCGGATAGCGGCGCACCTCAAAACCAGGTGTCGTGCGGACGACGTCGTAGCGCTGCTGCTCGGTCATGGCCGCTCTCCTGCACCTCGAGAGGACGCCGAGGCGGTGCGCCGCGCCCGCTCGGGTGCGGCGGGCGGTTCTCCGCGTTCGACCCTACGCGCGACCGCCCGCAACCGCCTGTCGGGTCCGGGTGCTGGGGCGACGCATGCTGCTGTGCTCTGCGAGCGCTGGCAGACTCGGGACGCTCACGGCGTCGCTGCTGAGCGGGTGGGACGACGCGGAGGCGAGGTGGACGTGATGACGCAGCGAGCCCTCGTCGTCGGCGCCGGCCTCGCCGGACTGCGTGCGGCAGAGTCACTGCGCACCAACGGGTTCGCGGGCGAGGTGGTCCTGGTCGGCGACGAGAGCTGGGCGCCCTACAACCGGCCGCCGCTGTCGAAGGAGGCACTGGGCGGGGAGCTCAGCCACGACCGGCTGGCCTTCCGCGTGCACTCCAGCGCCACGGATCTCGTCTGGCGCCACAACGAGTCCGCGACCGCCGTCGACCTCACGGCCCGGGTGGTCACCCTCGCGACAGGCGAGGCGATCGAGTACGACGCGCTCGTGTGCGCGACAGGTGTCCGAGCGCGGCGCCTACCGGTGCCCGGACCACCACCGAGCGCGGTCGCGGGACGCCACGTGCTCCGCACGCTCGACGACGCGATCGCACTCCGGGCGCGGCTGCAGCCAGGCAACCGACTCGTCGTGCTCGGCGCGGGCTTCATCGGCTGCGAGGTCGCGGCCACGGCGCGCACGCTGGGGTGCGAGGTGCACTGCGTGGCGATCGATCCGTTGCCGATGCTGCGCCCGCTCGGCGTCGAGCTCGCGACCGAGCTGCGCCGACGGCACGAGAAGCACGGCGTCGTCTTCCACCTCGGTGTCGGCGTGACCGGGCTCGAGGGCGATGACGTCGTGAGCGGGGTGACGCTCTCCGACGGCACGACGCTCGACGCGGACGTCGTCGTCGAGGCGGTGGGATCGCGTTGCAACGTCGACTGGCTCGAGGGCAACGGGCTCGACCTCGCCGACGGCGTGCTCACCGACTCCGCACTGCGACCGCTCGTCGCAGGCGTGCCCATCGACGGCGTCGCTGTGGTCGGTGACCTCGCGCGCTTCCCCAACGTGCGCTTCGACGACCGTGCGTGGCGCGTCGAGCACTGGAGCGTGCCGACCGACACCGGCCGCCGTGCCGGTGCCGTGCTCTCGGCGTACCTGCGGGACGAGGGCTATGCCGAGGTGGTCGGCGCGCGGTGGGAGACGATGCCGTCGTTCTGGTCCGACCAGTACGACGTGCGGCTGCAGTCCTTCGGGATGCCGATCCTCGCCGAGCCGGACGGGATCCGGCTGCTCGAGGGCGATCTCGGCGACGAGTGCATCGTGGGCTATCACCGGGGCGACGAGCTCGTGGGAGTCGTCGGGATCGGGATGCTCCGGACGCTCAGCGGCTACCGCGCCCGGCTCGGCCGGCCCGGCCACCTCGGGTGACCCACAGCGCGCGCACCACGAGCACGGGCACCAGGGCGAACGCCGAACCGAGCAGGGTCCACTTCGCGGCCGTGGCGACCGGCGCGAGGTGCGCGATCACGTTCGTCGTCTCCGGCCAGCGCGCCATCACGATCGCGGCGCAGATGTTCTCGACGTAGTCGGCCAGGAGCGCGGCGACCGGCAGGAGGACGACGAGGCGCCAGGGTGAGCCGGACCGGGTCGTGCGACGCAGCTCCCACCCGAGGACGAGCACGAGCATGGCGGCGTACACGATCGGCCAGACGACGTCGAAGGTGAGTCTGGCCCGGACGTAGGCGGCGCGACCGTCGGCGCCGTACGCCTCGGCGAAGGCGTAGAGCCGGTCGGCTGAGTACCAGAACGAGCGGTCGGGCGAGCCGACGCCGGCTGAGTAGGTCTCGGCGATGCCTGCCTGCCAGGGCAGCACGGTCGCCACTAACACGACGAAGACGACGAGTGCGACGATCGCGCGTCGGCCGGTGCTCCGCTCGATCAACCACTCGGCAATGCGGTAGCGCAGCGGGATCCGCGGCATCGCGAGGTAGGCGTGCACCATGAGCCGATCATGGCCGACGAGCGAGTGCTGCACTCCCCCGGGTGTGGGTCAGGTCGAGCGGAGTGCGACGACCTCGGTGAAGAGCCGCTCGTAGTCCTCGACCATGCGGTCCGAGCCGAAGCGGGTCTCGGCCTCGTGCCGGCACCGGACGCGGTCGATCCGGTCGAGGGCCCGGACGGCCGCGACCGCCTCGTCGATGTCGGCCACCAGAAAACCCGTGGTGCCGTCGGTGACGAGCTCGGGCAGCGAGCCGAGCGGTGTCGCGATCACGGGTGTGCCGGTGGCGAGCGACTCGACGACGGAGAGGCCGAAGGGCTCCGAGAAGTCGATGAGGTGCAGCAGGGCGATGGCACCACCGAGGAGCCGGTCGCGCTCGGCCGGGCCGACCGGGCCGACGAAGCGGACCCCTCGCCCGTCGAGGTACGGCTCCACCTGCGCAGCGAAGTACGCCTCGTCATGGACGACGCCGGCGATCACGAGGGGAACCCCGGCGCGACGGGCCACCTCGATCGCGGTGTGCGTGCCCTTGTCGGGGTGGATTCGCCCGAGGAAGAGCAGATAGCCGCCGTCACCGGCGCCGAGGGTGAACTGCTCGAGGTGGATGCCGTGATGGATCGTCGCCGCGTAGTGCAGCGCCGGGTGCCGGTCGGCTTCACTGATCGAGACGTAGTGCGCGATGTCGTCGTACGCCGCATACACCGGCACGATCCGCTCGGAGGAGAAGCCGTGGATCGTCGTGACGACGGGGGTGTCGACGAGCCGGCTGTAGCTCAGCGGCAGGAAGTCGAACTGGTTGGAGATGACGTCGAAGTCGTCGGCGCGCTCGAACACGGCGGCGATGTGGAGCGCCTCGCCGACCTTCGCGTCGATGTCGGGGTCCTCCTCGTAGCCCGCGCGCACCTCGGCGTGCAGGGTGCCCGTGGTCGAGGAGTCCGCGGTCGCGAAGAGGGTGACGTCGTGGCCGCGGGCCACGAGTCCCTCGGTGAGCGTGGAGGCGACCTGCTCCCACGGCCCGTAGGAGCGCGGCGGCACGCTGTGGGCGATCGAGGCGAGCACGGCGATCCGCACGATGGCCTCCAGGGGTCGTCGCCAACGTACTCCGGGGATCGGCACCGAGAATCACTGGTAGTGTGGTCACAGAAGAAAATGCCAACAATCTCTTGGCATTTCGGCGCTGCTGTCTGTCCGGTGCCCCTGGGATGTCGACATCTCCCCGTTCGTGCACGGCAGCACTCCCGCTGCAGAGACGTGATCCAAAGGGGCCGTCATGGCCATCAGATTCGGTGTCCTGTCCACCTATCCCACGACTCAGTGCGGCATCGCGACGTTCACTCAGGCCCTGGTCACCCACCTCGAGCTCGGGGGCGCCGAGGTCGGTGTCGTCCGTCTCGTCGACGCCCCGCAGCGTGACAGCGCACCCGTGGTCGACCAGCTCGTGATCGGCGCGCGTGGGTCAGCGGCTGCGGCCGCGTCCGTGCTCAACAGCTACGACGTGGCGATGATCCAGCACGAGTACGGCATCTTCGGTGGGCCGGATGGCGCGGATGTCCTCGACGTCGTGGCACGGGTGCACGTGCCCATGATCGCGGTGCTGCACACGGTGCTCACCAAGCCCACGCGTCATCAGCACGAGGTGCTCGGCGAGCTCATCAAGGCGATGTCGGCGGTCGTCACCATGACCGAGACCGCGCGGCAACGGCTGATCCAGGGCTGGCGTGTCCCGCCGAGCAAGGTCAGCGTCATCACCCACGGCGCGGTCGACAACCGGATCGACCTCGGGCTGCAGGCCACCGGGGGGACGCCGACCATCCTCACGTGGGGGCTCCTGGGCGAGGGCAAGGGGATCGAGTGGGCCCTGCGAGCTATGCCCGGTCTCTCGACCCTGCACCGCCCGCCGATCTACCGCATCGTCGGTGAGACGCACCCGCGCGTGGTCGAGCGCGAGGGTGAGGCGTACCGCAACCGGCTCATCTCGCTGACCCGCTCGCTCAACCTCACCGCACGCGTTCAGTTCGACGGCCGCTACCTCGACGGTGACTCGCTGCGCCGTGTCGTCCGCAGCGCCGACATCATCCTGCTGCCGTACGACTCGAAGGACCAGGTCACCTCCGGTGTGCTCACGGAGGCGGTCGCGGCCGGCAAGCCGATCGTCTCCACGATGTTCCCGCACGCGGTCGAGCTGCTCGCCGGCGGCGCCGGGCTCCTCGTCCCGCAGCGCGACCCCGCAGCGATCCGTGACGCGCTGCGCCGCGTGCTCACCGAGCCCGGTCTCGCAGCGAGCATGTCGGCGACCTCGCGCAGTCTCGCCAACGACCTGCTCTGGCCGACCGTGGCCGATCGCTACATAGCCCTGGGTCGCGCCGTCGCGGCCGCCCGCCAGCTGTCGGTCGCGTGAGCCTCGCCCCACCGTCGTTCGAGCACCTCGCCCGGATGAGCACGCCGATCGGGCTCTACGAGCACGCGCTGCTGGCCGACCCGCGGCCGGAGCACGGCTACTGCGTCGATGACGTCGCTCGAGCGCTCGTGGTCACGTCGCGTGAGCCGGTCGCCAGCGACGAGGTGCGAGGACTCGCCGCCACGTACCTCCGCTTCGTCCTGGACTCGGTGCACGACGACGGCCAGCTGCACAACCGTCGGCTCGAGGACGGGGGCTGGGCCGACGAGGTCAGCACGGAGGACCACTGGGGTCGCGCGATCTGGGCGCTCGGTGTGGCGGCCGGGGTCAGCCCCGACCCGGTGACCCGCGCCCAGGCGCTCGAGGGTGCGCGCACGCTGATGGCGGCCCGCACGAGCTGGCCCCGCTCGATCGCCTACGCAGCGCTCGGCGCGGTCGAGGTGCTCCGACTTCACCCCGACGACCGGGCCGCCCGTCGCGTCCTCGGCGACGCCCGTGCCCTGCTCGGCCAGCCACGCCCCGACGCGGAGTGGCCTTGGCCCGAGCCGCGTCTCACCTATGCCAACGCGGTGCTGCCCGAGGCGCTGATCGCCATCGGTGCGGCCCTCGAGGATCCCGCGTCGACGGCGTACGGGATCTCGCTGCTCGACTGGCTGGTCGACCAGCAGACCCACGACGGGCACGTGTCGGTTGTGCCTGCCGGCGGTCGTCGTGCGGGCGACGCGGTGCCGGCCTTCGACCAGCAGCCGATCGAGGTGAGCGCGCTCGCCGAGGCATGCGCCCGCGCCTTCCTCGAGACCGGTGACCGGCGTTGGGCAGGCGCGGTGGACGCGTGCCTGGCATGGTTCGATGGTGACAACGACGCGGGTCTCCCGATGATGGATCGAGCCACAGGTGCTGGGTACGACGGCCTGCACCCCGACGGGGTCAACCTCAACCAGGGAGCCGAGTCGACGTTGGCCGCGATCGCGACGGTGCAGCTCGCCCGCCTCGTGGCGGCGCGGTGATGAAGCCGATCGCCGACCCCGTCTGGGTGCGGCGCACCGAGCACGAGCTGCACGCCGATCCCACCAGGGTCGTGACGATGCTGTTCCTCCCCGGTCAGGAGCTGGCGGCCCCCGGCCTGTCGCGATCGAGCGCGGTCATCCAGCGCGTGATGGCACTGGACGAGGAGGACGTCGAGGAGACGCTCGCCGACATCGTCGTCTCCTACTCCTCGCGGCACGGTGACCTCCTCGCCACCCTCGATGCGCACGCCGATCTCGTCGCGCACCGGCTGCCTGACGCGCCCCCGGTCTCGGTGGACCGCCGTCGACTGATCGGTGCCTACTTC
Source organism: Actinomycetes bacterium (assembly GCA_031373405.1). GTDB lineage: Bacteria > Actinomycetota > Actinomycetes > S36-B12 > CAIYMF01 > Longivirga. Next base: position 4,010 of record JANMMN010000003.1, on the reverse strand, counting down.
ACCCAGGAGTACTCCGTCGAGGCGGCGGCGCTGTTCAACCCGTCGATGGTCGCGCACCCGGACCAGTCCGGGCTGGCGCAGGGAGTCACGCGGTTCGTGATGAGCGTGCGCGCCGTCGGTGAAGGTCACATCTCGAGCGTGGAGTTTCGTACGGGCACCATCGGGGACGACGGGGAGATCACCGTCGATCCGGTGGGGCACACGACGGTGCGACCGGTCGTGGTGCCCACGACGTACTCCAAGGACGGGTTCGAGCGGCAGCACGCCGAGCTCGGGGGCGAGCAGAGCAACTCCGACTTCGTGCTCGACGCGCTGCCGTCGACGTTCGACCGTGCCGACCTCGACCGCGCGCTGCGCGAGCTGCGGGCACAGCGGCTCACGCGTGGCACGGGCACGCGCACGATCGACCGCTTCGAGTGGATCGCGTCATGCCACTACTCGATCGAGTTCCCGGCCGAGTCGACCGTCGCGCAACGTGTCGTGATGCCGCGTTCGTCGTCGGAGCGCCACGGGCTCGAGGACGCGCGCTTCGCCCGGTTCGTCGAGGACGACGGCCGGGTCGAGTACCGCGCGACGTACACCGCGTTCGACGGGAGCAAGGTCGTCCCGCAGCTGCTGCGCACCGACGACTTCCGCACCTTCCACGTCAGTCAGCTCAGCGGTGGCGGCGCGAAGAACAAGGGCATGGCGCTGTTCCCACGCAAGGTCGGCGGGTCCTACCTCGCCGTCTCTCGTGCCGACCGCGAGAGCAACGCGCTCACTCGCTCGGACGACCTCTCGCACTGGCACAAGCCGACGCCGCTGCAGATGCCTGCGCAGTCCTGGGAGATCGTGCAGCTCGGCAACTGCGGCCCGCCCATCGAGACCGAGGCGGGCTGGCTGGTGCTCACCCACGGCGTGGGACCGATGCGCGAGTACGGCATCGGCGCGATCCTGCTCGACCTCGAGGAGCCCTCGAAGGTGATCGGTAGCCTCGCGCGGCCGATGATCACGGCGCAGTCTGACGAGCGTGACGGCTATGTGCCGAACGTCGTCTACTCCTGCGGAGGCATGCTGCACGGCGACACGCTTGTCGTGCCCTACGGCTGCAGCGACTCCTTCATCAGGATCGCCCTCGTCGACGTGCCGAGCCTGCTCGACGAGCTCCACCGCTGAGCCGGGCTCGCGTCCCGAGGCCGCTCCCGAGCTGATGCTCGCGAACGGCCCCGGGCCGTGAGGTCAGGCCAGGTCGAAGCGATCGAGGTCCATGACCTTGGTCCAGGCCGCGACGAAGTCGCTCACGAACTTGTGCTGCGCGTCGTCGCTGGCGTAGACCTCGGCCAGGGCCCGCAGCACGGAGTGCGAGCCGAAGACCAGGTCGACCCGGCTGCCCGTCCAGCGCACCGCACCGCTCGCGCGGTCGCGACCCTCGAACGAGTCCTCGGCCTCGGTGGTGGCCGACCAGGTGGTGTCGACGTCGAGGAGGCTCACGAAGAAGTCGTTCGTGAGCACCTCGGGCCGGGCGGTGAGCACACCGAGCTGTGAGTGCTTCGCGTTGGCCCCGAGGACCCGCAGGCCGCCGACGAGCACGGTCATCTCGGGTGCGGTCAGGGTGAGCAGCGCGGCCTTCTCAACGAGGAGGAACTCCGCCGGCTTGTCGGTGGCCGTGCCGAGGTGGTTGCGGAACCCGTCCGCGGTCGGCTCGAGCACGCCGAAGGAGTCGACGTCGGTCTGCTCCTGCGACGCATCGGTGCGACCCGGCGTGAACGGCACGACGACGGCGACGCCGCCGGCTGCTGCCGCCCGCTCGACCGCGGCGGCACCGCCGAGCACGATGAGGTCGGCGAGCGAGACCTGGGTCGCGCCGGCGTTGAACTCCTGCGCGATGCCCTCGAGGGTGCGCAGCACGGTGGCGAGCTCGGCCGGGTCGTTGACGTCCCACCCGTTCTGCGGGGCCAGGCGCACGCGCGCGCCGTTGGCGCCACCGCGCTTGTCGGTGCCGCGGAAGGTCGACGCGGAGGCCCAGGCGGTCGAGACCAGCTGGGAGACCGTGAGGCCCGACGCGAGGATCGCGGCCTTGAGCGCGGCAACGTCGTCCGGGCCGATCAGGTCGTGCTCCACCGCGGGGACCGGGTCCTGCCAGATCAGCTGCTCGGCGGGGACCTCCGGGCCGAGGTAGCGGGTGATCGGGCCCATGTCGCGGTGCGTGAGCTTGAACCAGGCCCGGGCGAAGGCGTCGGCGAGCTCCTGCGGGTGCTCGAGGAACCGGCGCGAGATCACGGCGTACGCCGGATCCATCCGCAGCGCCAGGTCCGTGGTGAGCATGACCGGGGGGTGCGCCTTCGTGGGGTCATGGGCATCGACCACGGCGGTGGCTGCGGCCGGGTCGGTCGGGATCCACTGGTGGGCACCGGCCGGGCTCGTGGTGAGGTCCCAGTCGTACGCGAACAGTGTCTCGAAGTAGCTGTTGTCCCACGTGGTCGGAGTGGGCGTCCAGGTGCCTTCGAGGCCGCTGGTGATGGTGGCACCGCCGCTGCCGGACCCGAAGGAGTTCTTCCAGCCGAGACCCTGCTCCGCGAGCGATGCGGCCTCCGGCTCACGACCGACGAAGTCGTCGGGCGCGGCGGCACCGTGGGTCTTGCCGAAGGTGTGGCCGCCGGCGATGAGTGCCACGGTCTCCTCGTCGTTCATGGCCATCCGAGCGAAGGTCTCACGGATGTCGCGAGCAGCGGCGAGCGCGCTCGGCTCACCGTTGGGGCCCTCGGGATTGACGTAGATGAGGCCCATCTGGACGGCCCCGAGCGGGTTCGCGAGCTCGCGGTCGCCGGTGTAGCGGGCGTCGCCGAGCCACTCGGCCTCGGCACCCCAGTTGACCTCCTCGGGCTCCCAGACGTCAGCGCGCCCGCCGCCGAAGCCGAAGGTCTCGAATCCCATCGACTCCAGGGCGCAGTTGCCGGCGAGGACCATGAGGTCGGCCCACGAGAGCGCGGTGCCGTACTTCTTCTTGACCGGCCAGAGCAGCCGGCGTGCCTTGTCGAGGTTGCCGTTGTCCGGCCAGCTGTTCAGCGGGGCGAAGCGCTGCTGGCCGCTCCCGGCACCGCCGCGGCCGTCGCTGATGCGGTAGGTCCCCGCGCTGTGCCACGTCATCCGGATGAAGAGCGGGCCGTAGTGGCCGAAGTCGGCGGGCCACCAGTCCTGCGAGGTCGTCATGACCGTCTCGATGTCGCGCTTCACGGCGGCGAGATCGAGGGTGGCGAACGCCTCGGCGTAGTCGAAGCCGGCACCCATCGGGTCGCTCTGGGGCGTGTGCGCTCGGAGCACGTTGACGTCGAGCTGGTCGGGCCACCAGTCGCGGTTGGTCGTGCCGCCGGCCGAGTGGACGACGGGACACCGGCTCGCGGTCTCCTCGTTCATGTCTCCTACGACTGCATCATGAGTGTCAGACACGGGAATCCTTTCGGGGCCAAGCGTTTCAGCGGGTCGGTCAGGGCCGGACGGTGGTGGCGCAGGCGGGGCACAGGCCCCAGTAGGTGACCTCGGCCTCGTCGATCGAATAGCCGTGGTCGTGGGACGCCGTGAGGCAGGGCGTGTCGCCGACGGCGCAGTCGACGTCGGCGATGGCGCCGCACGACCGGCACACGACGTGGTGATGGTTGTCGGCGACGCGGGACTCGTAGCGGGCGACGGACCCGGCCGGTTCGATCCGGCGGACGAGGCCGGCTGTGGTCAGCGCCCGCAGGACGTCGTAGACGGCCTGCGTGGACACCTCACCGAGGTCACGGCGTACGGCACCGATGAGGGAGTCGGTGTCGGCGTGCGGGTGCTCGTGCACGGCAGTCAGCACGGACACCCGAGGCCGGGTCACCCGCAGGGCAGCGCCACGTAGCAGCTGCTCGACGTCGGACGTGGGGGTCACGTCGTGATTCTCTCGCTGAAATCTGGAACGAGTCAAGACAAGCGCTGTGGGCGAGCGAACACGGTCCACCCCGAGTGGTGAGCTGAGGAATCTCGACACTGTTGTCCCCGCGAGC